>NZ_JBELOI010000005.1:221336-237471 GCF_040276065.1 Castellaniella sp. GW247-6E4
AGGTGGGGCATCTCCCCCACCTCGCGGCTTGCATGCCGCTCGGATTCGACCGGCACACAAAGGTCCACAGGGACCTTTGTGTGTCCGGTCTCATCCCGAATTTCGCAGGCCGGCGGCTATGCCGTTGATGGTCATGTGGATGGCGCGCTGGCTGCGGGTTTCCTCTTCGTCGCCTCGGCGTGCCGCGTTTTGTCCGGCGCGATGGCGGCGCAGCAGCTCGACCTGGAGGCGGTTGAGGGGGTCGATGTAGGCAAAGCGCTCGCTGAGCGCGGCGGACAATTGTTCGTCGCGGGCCAGCAGCTCATGCCCAGCCGCCGCGCGGAAGGCCTCGAGCGCGGCGTGGTACTCGGCTTCGATGCGGCCGAAGATCCGCTTGCGCAGCGCCTTGTCAGGCACCAGATCGGCGTAGGCGCGGCCAATGGCGAGGTCGGTCTTGGCCAGGACCTGCTCCATGTTCGACAGCAGGGTGCGAAAGAACGGCCAGTCTCGTGCCATGGCCCGCAGGGTGTCCAGGCGCGCCTCGGGCGTGGCCGCGGCGTCGGGCCCCCCCTCTCGCAGATAACGGCCCATGGCCGCGCCCATGCCAAACCAGCCCGGCAGCGGGAGGCGGCACTGGGCCCAGGAAAATCCCCAGGGAATGGCACGCAGGTCCTCGATGCGCTGACTGGCTTTGCGCGCAGCCGGGCGCGAGCCGATGTTCAGGCCGGCGATCTCGCGGATCGGGGTGGATTCAAAGAAATAGTCTGTGAAGCCCTCGGTGCCGTACACCAGGTCGCGGTAGGCTTCTTGCGCAACCTGTGACATCCACTCCATGGCCTGGCCATATCGGGCCATATTGTCGTCCTCGGTGCGCGCCGCGGGATGCTGGGGCGCCAGACTGGCCTCGAGAGTGGCCGCAACGAACAGCTCGAGGTGCCAGCGGCCGACCTCCGCATCCTTGTAGCGCCCCTGGATGATCTCGCCCTGCTCGGTGAGCCGGATCTGGCCGTTGACCGTGCCGGGAGGCTGGGCCAGGATGGCCTCGAAGCTGGAGCCGCCGCCACGGCCCACCGAGCCTCCGCGGCCATGAAACAGGCGCAGGCGGGTGCGGTGTTTTTTAAAGACCTCGACGAGCTGGCGCTCGGCGCGGTACAGGGACCAGTTCGACGTCAGGTAACCGCCGTCCTTGTTGCTGTCGGAATAGCCCAGCATGACCTCCTGGATGCCGTCCTGCGCGTGACGCACACGGGCGGCCACTTCGGGCAGCGAAAGCCATCGGTCCATGATGTCCGGGCCGCGCTCGAGGTCGGGGATGGTCTCGAACAGTGGCACCACCATGAGACCGGCGCGTGGTGGGGATTCGCCGACCGTTGGGGCGATCAGGCCAGTCTCCTGCTGCAGCACCAGGACCTCGAGCAAGTCGCTGAGGGTCTCGGTGTGCGACACGATGCTCTGGCGGATGGCGCCCTCGCCAAAGCGTTCGCGGCATGAGGCGGCCGTTCGCAGAATGGCCAATTCCTTACGGGTCTCGGCCGAGTACTCAAGCCAGGGTGAGACCATGGGGCGCGGCTCGCGCAGTTCCTGGCGCAGCACGCGCACCCGGTCGGCCTCGGACAGGCGGGCGTAGCGCACCGGCTTGCCCTCGAGGGTGACCTTGGCTTGGCGCATCAGTTCGTCGAGCACCCGTTCGTGCACGTCCGAGCTCTGGCGCAGGTCCACGGTCGCCAGGTGGAAGCCGAAGATCTCGGTCGCCTGGATCAGGTGCGTCAGGCGCAGCCGGGCGATCGATGCGCCGTGGTGCGCATCCAGCGAACCGGCGATGGCGCGCAGGTCCGCGCCGAACTCGGACACCGAGGCGTAGGCCGGGGCCTCGTAGGTATTGCGCCGCGCCAGCCGGCGGCCGGTCAGGGCCTGGGCCGTCGCCGCCAGGCGCGCATAGAGGTGGATGCAGGCGCGGCGGTAGGGTTCGTCGAGGCGGTGCGGTGATGGATCCTGGCTGCGCGCCGCGAGCTCGGCAAGCTCGGGCGTGACGCGTGCCAGCGATTGCGACATGGACAGCTCGGCGCCCAGCGCCTGCATCTCGGTGAGGTAGTGGCGCAGGACGTGCGCGCATTGGCGCAGCACGGCCTGCTCGAGGGTGGCGGCGTTCACGTTCGGGTTGCCGTCGCGATCGCCGCCGATCCAGCTTCCCATGGAGGCGAACGGCGGCAGCGGCGCGTCGTCCGCGTCGAACGGCGAGCGCGCGGGCTTGGCCAGCAGCGCGGCCATGTCCAGATGGAGCTGCGGCAGGATGCTGAAGAACGTGCTGGTGTAGTAGCTCAAGGCGTTGTCGATCTCGTCGAGGACCGTGAGTTTTTGCTGGCGCAGCATGCGTGTTTGCCACAGCGCGGCGACCAGGCCCGAGAGCTGCCGATGCAGGCGCACCGATTCCGATGTGCTCAGGGTGCCGTCCATCTGTCGCAGGCAGTGCGCAATCGCCTGATGCAGGTCCAGCGTGCTCTTTCTCTGGACCTCGGTCGGGTGCGCCGTCAGAACGGGCGAGATGCAGGCCGCGGCCAGGTAGCGGCGGATGCGCGGGCCGGTGTGGCCGCGCGCCCGCAGCAGGCCGATCGCGTGCTCGAGGCTGCCCGCGGCGGGCTTGTCGTCGGCCAGCAGTTGCTGGCGTTGGCGGCGAGTCTGGTCGCGGTCCTCGGCAATATTCGAGAGGTGCAGGAAATAGCTGAAGGCGCGCGCCACCAGGTTGGATTCGCCATCGGCCAGGCGGCGGATCTGGCGCTCGAGCAGGCGGCTGTCGCGCGCCTCACCCTCGCGGCGGAACTTGACCGCCGTGCGGCGTAGTTTCTCGATGACGTCGTAGACCGGCCGGCCCTCGCACTCGCGCACCACCTCGCCCAAGGTCCTGCCCAGCAGCCGGATGTCCTTGCGTAGCGGCGAGGCGGGTTCATGTGATGCGGCGGCTGGTTTCACGGTGGCTCCATCAATGTCAACAAGAAGGTCCGGCGCGCGTGCGGCCCGCCAGGCGGTCGATCCAGGGAATTTGTAGGACAGCGGAAGGGTTTATGATAAGCGCTTTTCTCAACCCACTCCCAGGATTTCCCATGCCGCAATACCGTTCGCGCACCTCGACGGCGGGCCGCAACATGGCCGGCGCGCGCGCCCTTTGGCGCGCCACCGGCATGAAGGACGGCGACTTCGAGAAACCCATCATCGCCGTCGTGAACTCGTTCACCCAGTTCGTGCCCGGCCACGTCCACCTGAAGGATATGGGGCAGCTCGTCGCGCGCCAGATCGAGGCGGCCGGCGGTGTGGCCAAGGAATTCAACACCATCGCCGTGGATGACGGCATCGCCATGGGACATGGCGGGATGCTGTATTCGCTGCCCTCGCGCGAGCTGATCGCCGACTCGGTCGAGTACATGGTCAACGCACATTGCGCCGATGCCATGGTGTGCATCTCGAACTGCGACAAGATCACCCCGGGTATGTTGATGGCGGCGATGCGCCTGAACATCCCGACGGTGTTCGTCTCGGGCGGCCCCATGGAGGCCGGCAAAGTCATCGCCAAGGACGGCAAGACCGTCGTGCGCAAGCTCGACCTGGTCGATGCCATGATCGAGGCGGCCGACCCCAACATCAGCGATGAGCAGGCCGAGACCGTCGAGCGCAGCGCCTGTCCGACCTGCGGGTCCTGTTCGGGCATGTTCACCGCGAACTCGATGAACTGCCTGACCGAGGCGCTGGGCTTGGCCCTGCCGGGCAACGGCACGGTGGTCGCCACGCATGCGCGGCGCAAGGGCCTGTTCGAGCTGGCCGGCAGCCTGATCGTGCAATTGTGCAAGCGCTGGTACGAGCAGGACGACGCCTCGGTCCTGCCGCGCAGCATCGCGACCTTCGAGGCTTTCGGCAACGCCATGGCCCTGGACGTGGCCATGGGCGGGTCGACCAATACGGTGCTGCACCTGCTGGCGGCGGCCCAGGAGGCCGGCGTACCGTTCACCATGGCCGATATCGACCGCATCTCGCGGCGCGTGCCCTGCCTGTGCAAGGTGGCGCCCGCCACTCAGACCTATCACGTCGAGGACGTGCATCGCGCCGGCGGCATCATGGCCATTCTCGCGGAGCTCGCCCGCGCCGGTCTGCTGGACCTGGACGTGGGCAATGTGCACGCGGGGACTCTGGGCGAAGCCATCCGGCGCTGGGACGTGCTCGGGGAGCATGGCGCGTCGGTGGCCGATTTCTACCGCGCGGCGCCCGGCGGCGTGCCCACCCAGGTCGCCTTCAGCCAGGACCGCTACTACGAGGACCTGGACCTCGACCGCGAGTCGGGCTGCATCCGTAGCCAGGCCCACGCCTATTCCCAGGATGGCGGCCTGGCGGTGCTCTACGGCAATCTGGCGCCCAATGGTTGCATCGTCAAGACCGCCGGGGTCGACGACAGCATCCTGACGTTCACCGGTCGCGCCCGCGTCTACGAGAGCCAGGAGGATTCCGTGCAGGGCATCCTGGGCGGCGAGGTCAAGACGGGCGACGTGGTCATCATCCGCTACGAGGGTCCCAAGGGGGGGCCGGGCATGCAGGAAATGCTGTATCCGACCTCCTATCTGAAATCCATGGGCCTGGGCAAATCCACGGCGCTGCTGACCGATGGCCGGTTCTCGGGCGGATCATCCGGCCTGGTGATCGGCCATGCCTCGCCCGAGGCGGCCGAGGGCGGCAACATCGCCCTGGTCGAGGATGGCGACCCGATCGAGATCGACATTCCCAATCGCCGCATCCGCCTGGCGATTCCGGATGAGGAACTGTCGGCGCGGCGAGCCGCCATGCAGGCGCGCGGCGATCGGGCCTGGCAGCCCGTCGATCGCCAGCGCGAGGTCTCGCAGGCCCTGCGTGCCTACGCGGCCCTGGCAACCTCGGCCGACCGTGGCGCGGTGCGCGACGTGGGGCAGTTGCGGGGCTGAGGCCGTGCTCGGCCGCTGCCGGCCGGCTCTTGCGGGATGCAGGACCGGCAGGAATCCCGTGCCTGCTGCTATAGCCCGCCCGCGCAGGCGACAGTGGTGCCAGTGATGTACGAGGCGGCGGGCGAGAGCAGCCAGGCGATGGCCTCAGCGACCTCGTTGGGCTCGGCGGGCCGGCCCAGCGGAATTCTAAGCGCCGCGCGGGCGGGGCGGTCGGGCTCGCCCCCTGCGGCGTGAATGTCGGTGAGCGTGCTGCCCGGCGCCAGGCCGCATACACGAATGCCTTGGGCGGCGACCTCGCGGGCCAGACCCAGGGTGAAGGCGTCCAG
Source organism: Castellaniella sp. GW247-6E4 (assembly GCF_040276065.1). Lineage (NCBI taxonomy): Bacteria > Pseudomonadati > Pseudomonadota > Betaproteobacteria > Burkholderiales > Alcaligenaceae > Castellaniella > Castellaniella sp. GW247-6E4. Next base: position 226,600 of record NZ_JBELOI010000005.1, read on the forward strand.
GGCGGCCTTGCTGGCCGCATAGTGCACATAAACCTCAGGGCTGCCGGTACGTGCCGCCACCGAGGACACGTTCACGATCACGCCGCGCGTGCCGTGGCGCTGGAAATTCGCCAGAGCCTCGCGGGCGCACTGCATCGCGCCCAGCACATTGGTGCGGAAGACCTGTTCGATAGTGTCGTCCGTCGTCCGGGAAAACGGGCCGATCGGCCCAGTGATGCCGGCGTTGTTGACCAGGCCGTACAGCGCCCCGGCCTCGGCCTCGGCCTGCTCGAACAGGCGCTGGACCTCCTCGGGCCGGCCGACATCGGCCTGGATGATGTACGCCTTGCGCCCCAGGGTGCGGATGTCGCCGGCGACGGCCTCGGCCGCGCGGGCATCGCGCACGTAGTTGACGACGATATCCCGGCCCGCGCGGGCCAAGGTGAGCGCGGTGGCCGCGCCGATGCCGCGGCTGGCACCGGTGATGAGAACGGCGCCTGGGGAGGCGCCTCGGCTGGGCTGATTTTCCATGATTGCTCCTGGTGTGGCGGTGTTGCCGCCTCCGGACCGGGTGTGTCTGGCGGGGCGGGGGCATGGAGTCATTATGCCCGGATTGGACGGGGGCGCGAGACCTATGCGTCGGCGCCACGGGCGATCCGGGCGATGTGGGTCCGCCGCTGGATGGAGAGGGCGATGGCAGGCGCGCGGGCGTTATGATTAGAGGGGTTTCTTTCATATGTCGTTAATAAGAATTATTATCAATCATGTGACTCCCGTTGGCTTCGAGACGATACCAATGACTCTTGTCAATCTTTCAGGAGGTTTCCATGGCCCAGGTGCTGGACCATCGCCTGTTCCAGGGGGCGCCGGACGAGGTGGCGTCGCTGCTGATGCGCGATGCCGCCACCCTGCACGCCCAGCCGCGCGAGATGCTGTTCGAGGAAGGGGCGCCGGCGGTGGAATACCTCTATGTCGAAAAGGGCCAGGTCGAGGTCCTGCGCCACACTCAGGACGGGCAGGAACGCGTCTTCCATATCTTTGACACCGGTCAGATGCTGGCCGAGACCGCCATGTTCATGAGCCATGGGCGCTATCCCATGTGTGCGCGCGCGCATGGCGACGCGGTGGTGCTGTTTCTCAAGCGCGACGGCTTGCTGGCCGCCTGCCGCGCCTGGCCTGAACTCTCGATGCGCCTGCTCCAGCGCCTGAGCGATCGGGTCTACCAGCGGGTCAATGAGGTGGAGTGGTTCAGCGACAGCACCGCCGCCCAGCGCCTGGCCGCCTATTTGCTGGGCCTGCGGGCCCGGATGGGGGACCGCGTCCGCCTGCCCCTGACCCAGCGCCAATTGGCCGCCCACCTCGGTATCCGGGCCGAGACCCTCAGCCGGCTGCTGGCCGAATGGTCGGCGCAGTCGCGCGTCGTGGGCGCGCGCCGCGACTGGGAGCTGTGCGACATGGCCTTTCTCGAGGACCTGTCACAGGCCGCCCGCAGGGGTTTTTGAGGCGCCCGCGCCCGCCCTGGCGGCCATATCCGCGTCAAAACCCGCAAGGGGCGCATGTGCTCACTACGCAACCGAGCGTTCTGGCCGTACACTGAAAAGCTGTCATCTGATGGGCCCGCCGGCTTCAGCGGGCCGCCAGCCACCTAGACTTAGATCACTGAGGACCCACCATGACCCGACGCCTGCGTTCCGCCAACATCACTCAGGGCGTGGCCCGTGCGCCGAACCGTTCCATGTTCTACGCCCTGGGCTACACCGAGGCGGATTTCGACAAACCCATGATCGGCATCGCCAATGGCCAGAGCACGATCACGCCCTGTAACAGCGGGCTGCAGCCGTTGGCCGACGCGGCCGCCGAGGCGATCAAGGCCTCGGGCGGCAATCCCCAGATGTTCGGCACGCCGACGATCTCGGACGGTATGGCCATGGGCACCGAGGGCATGAAATATTCCCTGATTTCGCGCGAGGTCATCGCCGACTGCGTCGAGACCTGCGTGCAGGGCCAGTGGATGGACGGGGCGCTGGTGATCGGCGGCTGCGACAAGAACATGCCCGGCGGCATGATGGGCATGCTGCGCGCCAACGTCCCCTCCATCTACGTCTATGGCGGCACCATCCTCGCCGGACATCTGGACGGGCGCGATCTGAACATCGTCAGCGTGTTCGAGGCGGTGGGCGAGCACGCGGCCGGCCGCTTGACCAACGAGGAACTGCACGCCGTCGAGACCCACGCCATCCCGTGCAGCGGGTCCTGCGGCGGCATGTACACCGCCAACACCATGAGCTCATCCTTCGAGGCCCTGGGCATGAGCCTGCCGTACTCCTCGACCATGGCCAACGTCCACCAGGAAAAACTGGAATCGGCCGCGGAGTCGGCGCGCGTGCTGCTGAAGGCGATCGAGCTCGATCTCAAGCCTCGCGATATCGTCACGCGCCGTTCGATCGAGAATGCCGTGGCCGTGGTCATGGCCACGGGCGGCTCGACCAACGCCGTGCTGCACATCCTGGCCATCGCCCACGCCGCGGGGGTGGAGTGGACCATCGACGACTTCGAGCGCGTGCGTCGCCGCGTGCCGGTGATCTGCGACCTCAAGCCTAGCGGCAAGTACCTGGTGGTCGATTTCCACAAGGCCGGCGGCGTTCCCCAGGTGATGAGGCTGCTGCTGAACGCAGGCCTGTTGCATGGCGACTGCATCACTATCACTGGGCAGACCATCGCCGAGGTCCTGGCCGGGGTGCCTGACGTTCCCGATCCCGGCCAGGACGTGATCCGTCCTCTCGACCAGGCGCTATACCCCGAGGGCCATCTGGCCATTCTCAAGGGCAACCTCGCCACCGACGGCGCGGTCGCCAAGATCACCGGCCTCAAGAATCCCGTGATCACCGGGCCGGCACGGGTGTTCGACGACGAGCCCGCGGCGATGGACGCCATTCTCGAGGGCCGCATCAAGGCGGGCGATGTCATGGTGCTGCGCTATCTCGGCCCCAAGGGCGGCCCCGGCATGCCGGAAATGCTTGCGCCCACCAGCGCGCTGATCGGTGAGGGTCTGGGCGACTCCGTCGGCTTGATCACCGATGGCCGGTTCTCGGGCGGCACCTGGGGCATGGTGGTCGGCCACGTTTCTCCCGAGGCCGCTGTCGGCGGCACCATCGCATTGGTCGAGGAGGGCGACTCCATCACGATCGATGCGCACCGGCAGTTGCTGCAACTGAACGTCGAGGACAGCGTGCTGGCCACCCGTCGTGCCGCCTGGCGGGCGCCCAAGCCGCGCAGCTTCCGCGGCGTGCAGGCCAAGTTCGCCTTCAATTGCTCGGACGCCAGCACCGGCGCCGTGCTGGATCGATTCGAGGACCACTGAATGACGCCGGAACAACGCGCCTTGCAGCAGCGGATCCGCCGCGATCTGGGCATGGCCGATGCTTTCGACGTCCAGGCCGAGATCGAGCGGCGTGTGGAGTTCCTGGCCGCGCAGTTGCGCGTCTCGGGCATGCGAGGCCTGGTGCTGGGCATCAGCGGCGGCGTCGATTCCCTGGCCGCGGGCTGCCTGTCACAGCGCGCTGTCGAGCGCATCCGCGCCGAGGGTGGCGACGCCCGCTTCACGGCCATGCGCCTGCCCTACGGGGTGCAGCTCGATGAGGCCGACGCTCAGGCGGGCCTGGGGGTCATCGCGCCCGACGAGATGCTGACCGTGGACGTCAAGCCGGCCTCGGACGCCATGCTGGACAGCCTCCTGGGGGCCGGCCAGGCCTTCCGCGACGCGGCGCAGCAGGACTTTCTGCATGGCAACATCAAGGCGCGCCAGCGCATGATTGCCCAATATGCGGTGGCGGGCGCGCGCGGCGCCCTGGTGGTCGGCACGGATCACGCCGCAGAGGCGCTGATGGGGTTCTTTACCAAGTTCGGCGACGGCGCGGCCGATCTCACGCCACTGGCGGGCCTGAACAAGCGTCGCGTGCGTGCCCTGGCCGCGGCCATGGGCGCCCCCGATCGCCTGGTCCACAAGGTGCCGACCGCCGATCTCGAGCTGCTCGCGCCCCTCAAGCCGGACGAGGAGGCCTTCGGGGTCGGCTATGAGTTGATCGACGATTTTCTCGAGGGCCGCGACGTCCCGGACGATGCCTACGATGTCATCGTGTCAGTCTACCGGCGCTCGGCCCACAAGCGCGCGCTGCCGGTCGCGCCCTGAGGCCGGGGGCTTCAGGGCCCGGCGGCCTCGTGTCCGGCGCGTGGCGGCGGCTGGATCATTTTTCTGAAATGCTCATCAGCGTCTGTTGCATCAGGGCGACCGGGGTCTTTTCGCCCAGCTCGACCGCGTAGACGTCCACCTGCGCCACCAATAGCGTGCGCCCCGCGCGGATCACCCGGCCGACGGCCTCGAGCGACTCGCCCTGCGCCGGGGCCATCAGATTGATCTTGAATTCCACCGAGAGCACCGTGTGCCCTGGCGGCACCATCGTCAGCGCCGCGAAACCGCCCGCCGTATCCGCGATGGACGTGGTTGCGCCCGCGTGAAAAAAGCCCAGATGCTGGGTGAGCTCGGCGCCGTAGGGCAGATGGATGTGGACGCGGCCCGGCGCGACCTCGCCCAGGTGCGCACCCAGGTGGCGCAGCAGCCCCGAGCGCTCGAAGCTGGACTGTATGCGGGCCTGCAACTCGTCGCGGGTCGCGGAGGGGGCGGGGTTTTCGTTCATGGGCGGGGCGAATCAGGACTTGGGGTGCTGGGAGCGGAAGCCGATCGCGAGCCGGTTCCAGGCATTGATGGTCGTGATCAAGAGGGTCAGGGCGACGATCTGCTTGTCCGAGAAATGCTCGCGCAGGCCATCATAGTCCGCATCCGGCGCGCCGGTCTGCGCCACCAACGTCAGCGCCTCGGTCCAGGCCAGGGCCGCGCGCTCGGCGGGCGTATAGAGGCTGGACTCGCGCCAGGCGTTCAGCAGGTACAGCCGCATCTCGGTTTCCCCCATTTTGCGCGCATCCGTGGTGTGCATGTGCAGGCAATAGGCGCAGCCGTTGATCTGTGAGGCGCGTGTCTTGACCAGCTCGTACAGCAGCGGGTCCAGGCCCGCGCCCTTGACCGTCTTTTCCATGTGCAGCATCCCTTCCATGAGTTCGGGGGCCGCTTTGAAATAGTCCATTCTCGCTTGCATGTCGAATCCTTTTTCGGTGAACGGGGGCTCGCATGGTGCGCCGCCGGGACATCCCGTGCGGGCGCGGGCCCCATCCATTCATTTATACCGCCATCCGCGCGCGGGGCGCTGGAATCCCGTTGCCGCGTACGGGTGTTCGCCGGGGTGGCGGGATCATGCCGCCGGCGTGGAAGCCTCGAGCAAGCCCGCCGCAATCTCGTAGGACCGCAGGCGCGCCGCGTGCTCGTACATATTGCAGGTTAGCATCAGCTCGTCGGCACCCGTGCGGGCGATGAATGCGCGGACCTGGTCGGCCACCGTGCCTGGCGCCCCGATGGCCACGCACGACAGCACGTGATCCAGCAGCTCGCGGCCTCGCGGGGGCAGCGCCTCGACATAGCCCTCGACCGGCGGCGGCAGGCGCCCGGGTCGGCCGGTGCGCAGGTTCACGAACGACTGCTGCCAGGATGTGGCGAGGTAGTGGGCCTCGGCGTCAGTGTCGGCGGCGAACACGTTGAAGCCCAGCATCACGTAGGGCTTGTCCAGATGGCGCGAGGGTTTGAAGCGCGCGCGGTACAGGGCAATCGCGTCCATCATCTGGGCGGGCGCGAAATGCGAGGCAAAGGCATAGGGCAGACCCAGCATCGCCGCGAGCTGTGCGCCGAACAGGCTCGACCCCAGGATCCAGATCGGGATCTCGTGACCATCGCCCGGTACGGCCCGCACGGGTGCCTGGCCCTCGAAATACGCCATGAGCTCCATCACGTCGCGCGGGAACTCGTCCGGGTCCGTCGCCAGATTGCGGCGCAGGGCGCGCGCCGTCACCTGGTCGGAGCCCGGTGCGCGGCCCAGCCCCAAGTCGATGCGACCGGGATAGAGCGCGTCGAGCGTGCCGAACTGCTCGGCGATCACCAGCGGCGAATGGTTGGGCAGCATGATGCCGCCCGCGCCCACGCGGATGCGCGAGGTGGCGCCGGCGACATGGCCGATGAGCACCGAGGTCGCGGCGCTGGCGATGCCGGGCATGCCGTGATGCTCGGCCAGCCAGTAGCGTGTATAGCCCCAGCGCTCGGCGTGCCGCGCGAGATCGGCGGTATGGGCGAACGACTCGGCCGCCGAACCCTCCTGGGTGATGGGCGACAGGTCGAGGACGGAAAGTGGGATCATCGCAATCGGGGATGGGCGCCGCCAAATAGTGGCAGACCCCTGGTTTCCCCGCCATAAAACACAATCCGCCCAGTGTAATGCCTCTCGTGCCCCTATGCCGGGGGCGGTCTCCTGAGGCGCCGCCCCTCACCTCATGTGCCGCCGGGGCGTCAGCACTCCACCACGTTCACCGCCAAGCCGCCGCGCGAGGTCTCCTTGTATTTCGAGCGCATATCCGCGCCGGTCTGGCGCATCGTCTCGATCACCATGTCCAGCGAGACGTGGTGCTTGCCATCGCCGTGCAGCGCCAGGCGCGAGGCATTGATCGCCTTGTTTCCGCCCATCGCATTGCGCTCGATGCAGGGAATCTGCACCAGGCCACCCACCGGATCGCAGGTCAGCCCCAGATTGTGCTCCATCCCGATCTCGGCGGCGTTCTCGACCTGATCGACCGTGCCGCCCATCACCGCCGTCAGGCCCGCCGCCGCCATCGAACAGGCCACCCCGACCTCGCCCTGGCAGCCGACCTCGGCGCCTGAGATCGAGGCGTTTTCCTTGTACAGGAAGCCGATGGCCGCCGCCGTCAACAGGAAATCCACCACCCCTTCCTCGGACCAGTCGGTAATGAACGTCCGGTAATAGCGCAGCACCGACGGCAGCAGGCCCGACGCGCCGTTGGTGGGCGCGGTGACCACCCGGCCGCTGGCCGCGTTTTCCTCATTCACCGCCATCGCAAACAGATTCACCCAGTCCATGGCGTACATCACGTCGTCGTGTTTGTGCCCGCCCCGCAGTTCTCGATAAAGCGCCGGCGCGCGGCGGCGCACCTTCAGACCGCCGGGCAACACCTCGTCCTCGACAGGCCCGTGCATTCCACACCCTCGGTCGATCGATTCGTCCATCGCCCGGGCGATGCGCAGCACCCCCGCGCGCACCTCGGCCGCCGGCAGCAGCGCCGACTCGTTGGCCATCATGAGTTGCGCGATCGTCAGGTCGTGTGTCTTGCACAGGGCCACGAGCTCGGCACCGTTCGAAAAAGGGTAGGGGATCGGATCGTGTTCGGGCACCCGTTCATCGGTCTCGATGCTGTCGAGCGCGCGGATGAACCCGCCGCCGATCGAGACATAGCGCTCGTCCAGCAGCGCCTCGCCGCCGCTGTCGCGCGCGGTGAAGCGCATCCCGTTCGGGTGTTCCGGCATCGGCTTGATCCGGTACGAGAACGCCTTGGACGCGTCGAAATCGATGCGATGGCCGCCCGATAGCGTTAGCGATTTCCGCGTCTGGACTTCGTCCATCAGCGTCGAAATCGCCGCCGGGTCCACCGTGTCCGGCGCCTCGCCCATGAGGCCCAGCATGATGCCCACATCCGTGCGGTGGCCGCGGCCCGTTTCCGCCAGCGACCCGTGCAGCTCGATCGCCACGCTCGCCACCTGGTCCAGCAGGCCGCGCGCGTGCAGATTGCGCGTGAAATTGCGCGCCGCCCGCATCGGTCCCACCGTATGCGAACTGGACGGCCCGATGCCGATCTTGAAAATGTCGAAAACCGATAAGGCCATGATGTGCCTCCAAACCCGTATTCGTGGACGGCGCCGCGATCGCGGCGCCCCTTTTGCGTCGTGTCCCATGGATATACATCCATGAAACCTATAACAATGATTCTAGGGCTTGCATCATTTTCCGATTGAATAATTACGACATTCAAAAGGAATGAATAGACCTCCCTCGCTCAGGGTAGGGTTTCAACGTGTTTTCCTGTGTTTTCGCAATGGATTTCGATTTATGATTCATAGCGTCATAAATGATGATTTTGATAGAATAATGACGTCATGAAGACAGTGCCCACCCGATTCGGCTTCATCCTCCTGCCGCAGTTCACCATGACGGCATTCGCCGGCCTGCTGGACGTCCTGCGCCTGTCAGCGGACGAGGGTGACCTCAGCCGCCCGCTGCGCTGCACCTGGGAGGTCATCGCCGAAACCCTCCTGCCCGTGCGCTCCAGCAGCGGCGTGCAGGTCGTGCCCACCGACCTCCTGGGCGATCCCGGGCGCTTCGACTACATCGTCGTGGTCGGCGGGCAATGGCATGCGCGCCGGTCCGCCAGCCCCGACATCCTCGACTATCTGCGCCGCGCCGCCCGCCTCGACTGTCACATCGTCGGCCTGTGCACCGGTGTTTTCGCCTTGGCCCAGGCCGGCGTCCTCGCCGGGCACCGCGTCTGCGTGAGCTGGTTCCACTACTGGGACTTCATCCACCAATTCCCCGCCTTCGACCCCGACGCCATCGTCGCCGACCGGCTATACGTGTTCGACCGGCGACGCATCACCTGTTCGGGCGGACCCGCATCCATCGACGTCGCCGCCCGCATCCTCAAGCGCCATCTCGATCCCGCCGACGTCGGCAAGGCCCTGCGCATCCTCCAGGTGGACGACGCCAACCACAGCCAGCCGGTCCAGCCCCTGCCGCCCGGCATACCCCCCGACGTCCCCGCCCCCGTGCGCCGCGCGGTCCTGCTCATGCAGCAACACGCCGGCCAGGCCCTGGAGCTGACCGATCTGGCCGATCGCCTCGGCCTGTCGCCGCGCCAACTGCAGCGCCTGTTCAAGCAATCCATGGGCATCAGCCCCCTGGCCTACGCCCGCAACCAGCGCCTGCGCCTGGCCGCCTGGATGCTCGAGCGCACCGGCAAGAGCATCGCCACCGTTGCGTCCGACTGTGGATTTTCCGACGCCGCGCACATGGGACGGGAGTTCCGCAAGCACCACGGCATGTCGCCCGGCGCCTGGCGCGGCCGCGCCGAGGCAGCGCAAAAGGCCGTATAATGGCGATCCTTTTCCGCTGCGATACTCGATCGTGGCGACCCTGCCCGGGTGGTGAAATTGGTAGACGCAGGGGACTCAAAATCCCCCGCCGCAAGGCGTGCCGGTTCGATTCCGGCCCCGGGCACCACTGACCCAATAGCGGCTCGCAAAGCCGCATGAATACTAGAGGGTGGTGTGTGGTAGTGATTAAATTACCACGCAGATTACCACACACTTCCGCTCATTACACAGCGCCCTTTAGCCGTGGCGGTACGCTCCGGTACAGGCGATTACAAGATGCCTGCCTGGGCTGCTGCCTTCACAGACATCCAGGTCCCCTTAATCCGCACTAGGGTTTCCCCCTCGGCTGTCGTTTGAGTCTCAAATCCTCGGGCCTTCAAGGTCTCGCTGGAGGGTGCTACATTGCTCATGTATCGCTCCACCAGAGGACGCCAGCCCGCCATGGAGTTTCCATGAAGTTGGCTCTCAAGGGCTTGCCTGAGGTGTCCTCGGTTATCCGGCTGACGCACAAACGCATAGAAGTCCTGAAGTTCTTCCGAGGATAGGCCCATCTTGCTGGTCAGGAAGTGATCTGTCTGGGCCTGATAGGCGTCCACAATAAACTGTACTCGGCCCTGCGCTTCGCTAGGTTCCATCACAGTGCTACTGGCAATGCTCTGGGCGATATCATCAGGGTAAGCATCCGGGGAACACACATTGACGAACGGCCGCGTGAGCGGCCGTCAGTTTTTTGGGGAACGAGTTAACACGGTTAACTACGCCGCTGCGTCTGGTTGCCAGCAATGCGGCAGCAACTCCTCGATCCTGTTGTTCGGATGCGTCGGCAGGCGCGTGAGCACGTCCTTCAGATAGGCATACGGATCATGCCTATTGAGGCGTGCCGACTGGATCAGGCTCATAACGGCCGCCGCCCGCTGGCCACCGCGCAGCGACCCGGCAAACAGCCAGTTCTTGCGGCCCAGTGCCACTGGTCGGATCTGGTTTTCCACCCAATTGTTGTCGATCGGGGCATCGCCATCGTCCAGGTAGCGCGTGAGCGCCTCCCAGCGTTTGAGGCTGTAATCCAGCGCTCGCGCCGTCTCCGATCCGTCGGGCACGCGCTGGCGTTGGGCGATCAGCCACTGATGCAGGGTGCTGGCGATGGGGACGGCACGTTCTTGCCGTATCCGCCTGCGCGCATCGACGGGCAGTTCTGCCACCTCGCGTTCAACCCCATACAGAGCACCGAACAACTCCAGCGCCTGAGCGGCAATCTGGCTCCGATGATTGACGTGCAACTCGTGGAACTTGCGTCGGGCATGCGCCATGCAGCCCAGCTCCGTGATGCCGGTGGCGAACCCGGCCTTGTAGCCGGAGTAATCGTCCGTGACCAGTTTGCCACGCCAGTCTTGTAAAAAGGTGCGGCAGTGCGCCCCGGCACGGCTGGGCGCGAAGTCATAGATGACCGCCCGCAGACTGTCGTAGGATGTGGGGGTATACGCCCACAGATACGCCCGCTGCGTCTTGCCCGCGCCGGGCGTGAGCATCTGCACCGGCGTCTCGTCGGCATGCAACACGGTCCTGCCCAGCATCTCGGCCCTGAGCGCCTCGACCAGGGGCTGTAGGCGCAGCCCGCACACACCGACCCAGTCGCCCAGCGTTGAGTCCGGCAGTGCCACCCCGGCACGCGCAAAGATACGCGCCTGGCGATACAGTGGCAGGTGATCCGCGTACTTGGCCACGTGTTATCGGTCGTCCAATAATCCCCCCTGAAGGTCATTAAAAATTCCCCACCTGTTTTCTGGAGACAGAGCAGATGG
>NZ_JBELOI010000006.1:0-234629 GCF_040276065.1 Castellaniella sp. GW247-6E4
TGCTCTATGAAGAGCGATTCGTCAGGCCTGTCGCCTGATGTTCAACTCGCCTTGAACACGGAATTCCTGACACCCCCCTTTTCCAATTCCGCGACCAACTCATCGAACGATACGGCAGCTTTTCCCGCAGTTTCGTTCGCATCGCTGCGCCTGATAGCCAAGCCGACCGCAACCGCGTGGTGGCCGATGTGGCTAGCAAACTTTTTGGCACCCAGATCAGCGAGCATGACGTCATCGGCGAGACCTTGGAGCGCGTCACCAACCCGCTCAAGGACGTCAACGCCATCCGCACAGAACTACCGGCGGCCATTACGCGAAAGCAGGATATCTGGGCTGACTTCGACGCCTTTCGCAATGATCCGTTATCCATCTGGGTGGAATTGAACCTGGGTATCGAACTACCTGCCGACGAGCCTCCTAGGCGGGCGAGACCCATGATGTTGGAAGAGGCCAGCCGCCGTCTCGCCGAAGACGCGGGTTGCCAGCCTGAAGCCGCTCGCATCGCCCTGCAGCGCTTCCTAGTGGCTGCCCATGATGTACGCACGCCCCAGGGCAGGCCGCCTTTCGCGTTCAAGCTGCACCAGTTCATCAGCGGTCCCGGCAAGGTACTCACCACGCTGGAGGCACGAGGTAAGCGCCATGTCACGCTCGATGCTCAGCGTTTCGCGCCGGGGCGACAGCAAGAGAATGTGCTGCTTTACCCGACGCACTTCTGCCGCGATTGCGGCCAGGAGTACCTACCTGTCTGGCACGCACAGCAACCGGTCGGCTTCAGCTCACGTGAAATCGACGATATCGCGGCAGAAGACGACGCCAGCTATGGCTTCCTGTGTCCTCTGGTGCCCGGGCAGCAATACGGCGGCCTGCTCGAAGACCTGCCGGAAACCTGGATCGACCTCAGCCGTAGCGAACCCAAAATCAAGCCAGCCTACAAGAATGCCGTTCCCTATATGGTCACGGTCGATGCCAAAGGGCAAACGGGCTCGGGGACGGAGTTCTGGTTCATTCCAGGAAAGTTCCGCTTCTGCCTGAACTGCGGCACGACACACGAAGCCCACGGCAAGGATGCCAACCGCCTCTCCAGTCTGTCCGGCGAAGGCCGCTCTTCGGCCACTACCATGATTGCCCTGGCGGCCTTGCAGCAATTGTTCGCACTTTCCGAACCTGCGCCAGGGCAGCCTGACCCACGCAAGTTGCTTGGGTTTACCGACAACCGCCAGGATGCCGCTCTGCAGGCGGGACATTTCAACGACTTCATTTTCCTGCTGACGCTGCGTGCCGGCTTGATCGGTGCACTACAGGGCAGCGGCGGCCAACTCGATGAAGAACACTTGGCCGAAAGCGTATTCAAGGCCCTCGGCTTTCAAGGGGTCGATGAAGCGACCTTGGTGGAGTATCTGCGCACCCCCAAGCTCATGGGACTGGCCCGACAAGAAGCGCAACGCACATTGCGCTTCATCATCGCCTACCGGCTACTGCGTGATCTGCGGCGTGGCTGGCGTTTCAATAATCCGAATCTGGATCAACTCGGCCTGTTGCAGATTCGGTATCGAGACCTAGATGCCTTTTGCGCTGACGCCAGTATCTTTGCTGCAAACAGCACCTTGACCAAATTGACGGCAGTGCAACGGACAGTTCTGTTCGAATTACTGTTCGACGCCTTGCGCCGCCATCTGTGCCTGGAAAGTCGTTACCTCGACCCGGTTGAGCAGGACAAGGCACGCACCAGCGCCCACACCTACCTGAATGAACGTTGGGCCTTCGCTCCAGACGAGAAACTCGATACCGGCCGCTATCTCGTCCTCGGCAAGCGCCCGGAATACAAGGGCAAGCCGCGTACCGACTTGGTGACAGGTGGTCCACGCTCCCGTCTGCTACGGCAAATAAAGACGGCCGCCTTCTGGCGCGACAGCGCCTGCGCCAGCGAGGTCGTGCAGTGGAAAGATGTCGAGTGGGCTAAGCTGATCGAAGCGCTGCTGGAATCCGCCAAGGACTATGGTTATGTGCAGCGCCAACCTATCGACGCCCAGCTCGCAGGCTGGCGCCTGAACGCGGCTGCCCTGGACTGGTGCCTGATTGCCGATCAGCCGCAAACTGATAGCAATCGAATCAACCAGTATTTCCGCACCCTGTATCTCGGAATTGCCGACCTGCTGCGTCAGCCTTCGCATCCGCTGTTCGACTTCGAGGCCCAGGAACACACAGCCCAGGTGGATGCGCCACGCCGGCAACTGCTGGAGCAGCGTTTTCGCTACACTGAAAAAGACAGGCAGGACTGGGCGCAGAACCCGGCCCACGAAGCGCCGTTGGAACGTCTGCCGGTGATGTTCTGCTCCCCCACGATGGAGCTTGGCGTGGATATCTCCGCGCTCAACACCGTGTACCTGCGCAATGTGCCGCCGACCCCCGCCAACTACGCCCAGCGCAGCGGTCGTGCGGGTCGCTCGGGTCAGCAGGCGCTGGTCATCACCTATTGCGCGGCGCTCAGTCCGCATGACCAGTGGTTCTTCCACAATGCCGAGCAGATGGTGCATGGCGTCGTGCGCGCGCCAACCCTCGATCTGAGCAATCGTGATCTCATCGACAGCCACCTGCAAGCGGTCTGGCTTGCCAGTACCCAGGTGCCACTGGACGACAGCATTGCGCCCATGCTGGATCTCGACCAGCCCGGTAAACCACTGAAACAGCCCTTGCACGAAGCACTGCGGGCGCAGGCTGTCCAGCAGCGTGCCTTGGCCAGTGCCGGACGGGTCATCGACCAGCTTGAGGGCGAGCTTGAAGGCAGCGCCTGGTTCACTCCTGACTATGTGCGCCAGGTCATCGACAACGCGGCGCAAGCGTTCTCTGGGGCGTTGGAGCGCTGGCGCGTGCTGTTCGATGCCACCCGCCAACAGATGGATATGGCTGATCGCATCGTCAAGAGCCATACCGCCTCGCACACGGAACGCCAAAATGCCCAGCGCCGCTACGGCGACGCCGCGCGCCAGTACGCCGTATTGCTCAAGTCCGGCAACGGCCAGAACAATGATTTCTATACCTATCGCTACTTGGCCAGCCAAGGCTTCCTGCCAGGCTACAACTTCCCGCGCCTACCGTTGATGGCCTGGATTCCCGCCCGTGGCGGCCAGGCCGTCAATGGCAAGGATGACGAAGGCAGCATGGTCAGCCGGCCGCGCTTCCTGGCCCTGTCCGAATTCGGTCCCCGCAGCCTCATTTATCACCAGGGCCGCATGTACCGCGTGGTGCGTGCCAAACTCAACGTAGGCAATACAGACCACATTTCCGGCAACAGCCAGTTGGCCACCATTGCCTCGTTGGTGTGCAGCCAATGCGGCTACGGCCATCTCGGCGACCAAAGACGGCGTGGGCGTCTCCGAGCTTGCCGACAGGCTGGGCTCTACCAAAGCCACTATATTCAGGCACCTGCGCACCCTGCTCGATCGCGGCTACCTGTCCCAGGACATGGCCAGCTCGCGCTACCGCCTCGGCGTGCGGGTGCATCTGCTGGGTCGCGCCGCCGCCCAGCGCGTCGACCTGCTGACCCAGTCCCAGCAGGCCATCGCCGAACTCAGGGAGGAAACCGGCGAATCCGTCACCATCTCGGCCGTCGGCACCCGCGGCGTCATCGTCCTCGACACCGTATTCGGCACTTCCGTGTTCGAGATCGGCGTGCGCCCCGGCACCGAAATGCAGTTCCATTCCTCCGCGCAGGGCAAAGTCGCCCTGGCCTTCAGCCGCCAGCCGCTGATACAGTGGGTGCGCGGCCGCGAGCTGGAGCGCTTCACCGAACACACTCTCTGCGACCACGACCAGCTCGAAGCCGAGATCGAAGAGATCCGGGCGCAGGGCTGGGCGACAGCGCCTCAGGAGATGATCCTCGGCCTGAATGCGATCGCCGTACCGATCATGGACGAGAGCGGCGATTGCGTCGGGACGCTGGGGTTGGTGGGGTTTGTACAGTTCATCGGGCGGCAGCCGCCACCACGGTATCTGCTTGCGTTGAAGCGGGCGGGGGAGAGGATTTCGGCGAATTTGGGGTATCGGAGGGGGTAGGGATGGGGGTGTTCGCCGCCATACCGTATTGCCTGGACCTGATCGGCGGGCCTTGTGTGGAAACGCATGCGACGGTCGTCGACGCGTTTCGGCCCAAATCCGCTAGACGCTGACCGGGAGGGCGATTGCGGCTATTGCAGGCTTCACCGCAGATCGGTCGCCTCAGGCCTCCGGCAGTCTCGCTTTTCGCTGGCCCTGCTCATTGCGTTTCCGAGTCTCGTCCTCGTGCCCTTGCGCTGGCTGCATTAGCCAGGTTCGCGCGGCCATCGTGCGGCATGGATCGGGCCCGCGGCACGCGCCGGCGGCGGTTGGTTCGAGCCGTTCCGCGGCAAACGATCCGTATCGGTGCCGCCCGGTGCGACGCAGCGCCAGTACAATGATCCCGCGGGATCGGGGACCGCTAGGAGGGCGCCATGCTGTTGCTGGACTCTGTGGCCAAGACGGTCGGCGGCGCGCATTCGCGCACGGTGTTCCGCGGGCTCGATCTCGAGCTGCGGGCCGGCGAGTACGTCGCCATCATGGGTGAATCGGGGGTCGGCAAATCGACCCTGTTGAATTTGATCGCGGGCCTGGATCGGCCGGACGGCGGGCGCATCGTGTTGGATGGTCGGGACATTCATACGCTGGATGACGACGAGGCGACGCGCCTGCGGCGGGGCGCCATGGGTTTCGTGTTCCAGGCGTTCCACGTATTGCCGCACCTGAGCGTCGCCGGGAATGTCGAGCTGCCGCTGCTGCTGCTCGGCGTGGGCCGGCGCGAGGCGCGGGCGCGCGTCCAGGCGGCGCTCGATGATGTCGGCTTGGGGGGGCGGGGCGACAGCCTGCCGCGCGAGCTCTCGGGCGGCGAGATGCAGCGGGTGGCGATTGCGCGCGCGCTGGTCCACCGGCCCAGCCTGATCCTGGCCGACGAGCCCACCGGGAATCTCGATCAGGGCAGCGCCGCGCAGATCCTGTCCCTGTTGCGCGGGCGGATCAAGGCGGAAGGCGCCCAGGGGGCGATGGGGCTGCTCGTCACCCATTCGGCCAGCGCGGCGGCGAGCGCTGATCGGGTGTTGCGGCTGACCGCCGAGGGCCTGGCGCCGCTCGACCCGCCGACGCGGCGCTGAGCAATGAGCCTCACACCGCCGCTCTTTCGTGTGCTGCTGGCCGCCGAGCTGCGTGCCCACGCAGGCCGCGCGGCCATGGGCGTGATTGCGATCGCCATCGGGGTGGCCATGGGGTATGCCGTCTTCCTGATCAATCATGCGGCCCTGGCCGAGTTTTCGCAGGCGGTGCGCACCTTGGCCGGGCAGGCCGACCTGGAGGTGCGCGGGCCGCGCAGCGGCTTTGACGAGCAGTGGTATCCGCGCCTGGCAGGTTTGCCGGAGGTGGCCGTCGCCAGTCCGGTCGTCGAGGCGGAGATCCCCTTGCCGGGGCGCAGTGAGACGCTCGGGCTGCTGGGCGTGGATGTGTTTCGCGCGCGGGCGATCAATCCCGGGCTCGTGGGGCGCTCGTCGGACCCCTCCGCGCGCCTGGACACCCTGGACCCCGACGTGGTGTTCCTGTCGCCCGCGGCGCTGTCGTGGCTGGGCCTGGAGCCTGGTGGCCGCATCGAGACCCATGCGGGATCGGACACGGTGTCCCTGCGGGTGGCCGGCACGCTGTCGGTGGCGGGTGTGCGCCTGGCCGTCATGGATATCGGTGCGGCGCAATGGCGGTTTGGGCAACTGGGCAGGCTGCAGCGCATCGATCTCAAGCTGCGCCCAGGTGTGGATCCAGAGGCTTTCCGACAGAAGCTCGGGGCCTTGCTGCCGCCGGGCGTGACGGCCCGCACGCCCGAGGATGCGCAGAGTGTCGCGTCGAATCTGTCGCGGGCGTATCGCGTCAATCTGGATGTGCTGGCGTTGGTGGCGCTGTTCACCGGGGCGTTTCTGGTGTTTTCGGGACAGGCCCTGTCGGTCGTGTCACGGCGTGCGCAACTGGCCCTGCTGCGCGCCTTGGGCATGACGCGCCGTGGGCTGCGGCGGCTGGTGCTGGCCGAGACCTTGGCCCTGGGGGTGGCCGGGTCCCTGGCGGGCATTGCGCTGGGCGCCGCGCTTGCGGCAGCGGCGCTGCGCTATGGCGGCGGGGATCTGGGTGCCGGATATTTCTCGGGTCTGCGGCCGGCGCTGCGGTTTTCGGCTCCGGCGGCCCTGGCGTTTGCCGCGCTGGGAACGGCGGCCGCGGTGCTGGGCGGCCTCGCACCCGCATGGGAGGCGTCGCGGGCGCGGCCGGCGCGGGCGCTCAAGGCCGGCGACGAGAATGCGCTCGCGCATCCGAGTCCCCCTTGGCCGGCGCTGGCCTTGATGATTGGGGGCGCCGCGCTGGCTCAGGCGGGGCCTCTCGGAGGCCTGCCGATTTTTGCCTACCTGGCGATCGGCGTATTGCTGACGGGGGCGATCCTGTGGATGCCCTGGGTGGCGCGCCGAGTGTTCGGTACTATGCCCCGCCCTCGCCGTATCGTGCCCCACCTGGCCCTGGCGCAGCTGGCGGCGGCCCCGGGGCGCGCGGCGATCGGCCTGGCCGGGGTGGTGGCCAGTTTCAGCCTGATGGCGGCCATGGCGATCATGGTGCACAGCTTTCGCCTGTCCTTCGATCAGTGGCTCGATACCGTGGTGCCGGCGCAGCTCTATGTGCGGGCAAGCGCGGGCGATGCCGCCGGCTATTTTTCGGATCGCGAGCGGCGCCTCATCGAGGCGTCCCCCGGGGTGGCGCGGACCGAGTTCATGCAGACGGATCGATTGGTGCTGGATCCGCGCCTGCCGCCGGTCGCCTTGATCCTGCGGCCCGTCGACGCGCGACATCCACAGTCGCGGCTGGCAATCGTCGGCGCCGCCATCGAGCCTCCGCCGGGTGGGCCGCCCGCGGCCTGGGTGAGCGAGGCGATGGTGGATCTGTATGGCATGGCGGTGGGCCAGCGCATCGAGCTGCCACTGGAGGGCAGTCGGTACGCTTTCACGGTGGCGGGGGTCTGGCGGGATTATGCTCGCCAATATGGCGCGATCGTGGTGGATGCGGAGCATGCGTACCGGATGATGGGCGAGCGCCGCCCGGACGAGGCCGCCTTGTGGCTTGTGCCGGGCGTGGCGGTCGCGCAGGTGGCGCGCGAGATTCGAGAGCGGCTGCCCGGGGCCGATCGCATCGGAATCAGGACGCCCGGCGAAATCCGCCGCGCGAGCCTGCGCATCTTTGATCGCAGTTTTGCCGTGACGTATTTGCTGGAGGTGGTTGCGATTGTCGTCGGCCTGTTCGGCGTGGGGGTCAGTTTCGGTGCGCAGGCCCTCGCGCGTTCGCGCGAATTCGGCATGTTGCGGCATATCGGCGTGACGCGCGGCCAGATCGGCGCGATGCTGGCACTCGAGGGCGCGCTGCTCGGCGCGTTGGGCGGCGCCGTGGGCCTGGCGCTGGGCGGGGGCATCGCCTGGATCCTCGTGGACATCGTCAATCCACAGTCCTTTCATTGGACGATGGCGATGCATATGCCCTGGGGCCTGCTCGCCACGGCCCTGGCCGCGCTCATCGCGGCGGCGTCGCTGACCGCGCTGGCCTGCGGCCGGCGCGCCATGTCGGCGGGTGCGGTGCGCGCGGTGCGGGAGGACTGGTGATGGCGCGGCGGTTGCGGGGATGCCTCCTGGCGTGCGCGCTGCTGCTGGCCGTTCAGGCGGTGGCGCCCGCCGGCGGTCTGCCCGATTATCCCGCCGTCACGCCGGGCTATGTGCTGCGCTTCCCCCAGGACCATGGCGCGCATCCCGCGTTCCGCACAGAGTGGTGGTACATCACTGGTTGGCTGCGGACGCAGGGGGAGGCGCCGATCGGTTTTCAGTTGACGTTCTTTCGGTCGCGCCCACCGCTGGATCCGCGCAACCCCAGCCGCTTCGCGCCCGCGGAACTGCTCTTTGCCCATGCGGCCCTCGCGGATCCGGCGATCGGTCGCTTGCGGCATGACCAGCGCGCGGCGCGCGCGGGCTTCGGCCTGGCCGAGGCGGCCGTGGGCGACACCCGCGTGCATATCGGCGATTGGTCGCTTGCGCGGGACGCGCAGGGCCGGTATCGCAGCCTCATACAGGCGCAAACGTTCACGCTCGACCTGGCGTTCGCGCCCACGGGCCCGATCCTGCTGGAGGGCGATGCCGGCTACAGCCGGAAAGGCCCGTTGCCGGCGCAGGCAAGCTACTACTACAGCCAGCCGCAGCTCGCGGTCGGCGGCCACGTGGAGCGCGACGGGCGGCGGACCGAGGTCACGGGGACCGCGTGGCTCGATCATGAGTGGTCCTCGGAAATCCTGGCCGCGGACGGCGTCGGCTGGGATTGGACCGGCATCAATCTCGACGACGGCGGCGCCGTGATGGCCTTTAGAATTCGGGATCGGGCCGGCACCCCGCTCTGGGCGGGCGGCACGGTGCGCCGAGCGGATGGCGGGGCGACCGCGCTCGCGCCCGACGCGATCGAGTTCAGCCCGCGGCGGCATTGGCGTTCGCCGCGGACCGAGGCGAATTACCCGGTCGCCTTGCGGCTGCGGGCAGGGGATCTCGTTTTGGATCTGGATCCGCTGATGGATGACCAGGAGCTCGATTCCCGCGCCAGCACCGGCGGCGTCTACTGGGAGGGTGCGGTATCGGCATCGCGCGGCGGCCAGCGGGTCGGCCGCGGCTACCTGGAGCTGACGGGATACTTTCAGCCGCTGGATTTCTGAGCGAGCGGCCCCGGTGGGCGGGCTTACGCCAGATATCGATGGAACCAGTCGATGCTGCGGCGCCAGGCCAGCTCGGCGGCGTCCCGATCATAGCGCGGGGTCGAGTCGTTGTGGAATCCGTGGTTCACGCCGGGGTAGAAGTGGGCCTCGTAGATCTTGCCGCCGGCCTTGAGCGCCGCCTCATAGGCCGGCCAGCCGGCATTGACCCGGTCGTCGAGCCCGGCATAATGCAGCAGCAGGGGCGCCTGAATCCGCGGCACGTCCTCAGGGCGGGGCTGCATGCCGTAGAATGGCACGGCGGCCGCCAGTTCGGGGTAGGCGACGGCCGCCGCGTTGGCGACGCCGCCGCCGTAGCAAAAGCCGATGATGCCGGTCTTGCCGGACGCCCCCGCGATGGTGGGCAGGAACTCGACGGCGGCAAAGAAATCGTTCATCAGTTTCTCGGGGTCGACCTGCTGTTGCAGTTCCCGGCCCTTGTCGTCGTTCCCGGGATAGCCGCCCTTGGCGCTGAGCCCATCGGGCGCGAGCGCCATGAAGCCGGCCTTGGCCAGGCGCCGCGCGACGTCCTCGATGTAGGGATTCAGGCCGCGGTTCTCGTGGACGACCACGATGCCGGGGACCTTGTCGGCGGCCGCGGCCGTGGCGGGCCTGACCAGGTAGGCGCGCACGGTGCCGTTGCCTTTGGGAGAGGAATAGGCAATGTACTCGGCGAGGATATCGGGATCGGTGAACGAGACCTGCTCGGCCAGGGCGTAGTCGGGGCTGAGTGAGGCGAGGAGGGCGGTGGCGGTCAATCCGCCGACGGCGAACCGGGCCGCGCGGCCGAGGAATTCCCGCTTGCTGATGAGGCCGTGCGCATAGTGATCGTAGAGCTCCAGCAGCTCCGGCGCAAAGTCCTTGGCGGTCAATCGGCGCATGATGATCCTCCCGGCCCGCAAACGGCCATGGTGGGAAATCATATTATGTGAGCCTGGAGCTGAGGTAAAGTGCCGGGATGTTTCAGCCGCCTTACATTGAATGGGATACGGCCGCACGTCATGTTCAAGGTTCATCTATCACCGCGTCCCAGGCGCCCTGGTTCCTCCGGCGTCTCCGCCGCCACGACTCCGGACGACTTCTATCGCCCGACCCTCCCTGTGGTGCTGGCCGTGGCGCTGACCGGTGTGTTCGCCTTCCTCCAGGTCTATTCCGTCCAGTCGATCCTGCCCGAGCTGCAGCGCGACCTGAATGCCTCGGTGGTACAGATCGGCAATGCGGTGGGGATGACGGTGCTGGCCGTGGCCGTGATCTCCCCCTTCATCGGCATGCTGTCCGACGCCTGGGGCCGCAAGTGGCTGGTGGTGGCCTCGGTCTTTGCGCTGGCCGTGCCGACGGCCCTGATGACGCAGGTGCAGACCGT
The DNA here is from genome assembly GCF_040276065.1 of Castellaniella sp. GW247-6E4. Lineage (NCBI taxonomy): Bacteria > Pseudomonadati > Pseudomonadota > Betaproteobacteria > Burkholderiales > Alcaligenaceae > Castellaniella > Castellaniella sp. GW247-6E4. The sequence goes on from NZ_JBELOI010000006.1 coordinate 10,164, forward strand.
CCAGGGGCTTTTGATCTTGCGGTTTCTGCAGGGGCTGGCCGTGCCCGGGGTGTCGGTGGTGGTGATTGCCTATATCGGCGAGGAATTCCGCGGGACTGCGATGGTGCGGATCATGACGGGCTATGTGGCCGGAACGGTGCTCGGAGGTTTCCTGGGGCGTTTTTTGATGGGGCATTTTGCCGAGTTCATGGAGTGGCGCACGGCCTTCGGCGTGATGGCGGCGCTCAACCTCGCGGGGGCTTGGCTGGTATGGCGCGGCTTGCCCGCGTCGCGCCATTTCGTCGCCAATACGCGGATGTCCAGCAGCCTGGCCACGCTGGGCCAGTTGTTGCGCAATCCTGCGCTGCGGGTCGCTTGCGCCCTGGGGTTCACGATCCTGTTTTCCCTGGTCGGGCTGTTCACCTTTGTGAATCTGCACCTGGCGGCTGATCCGTATCGCTTCGGCCCGGGCGATCTGGCCAATATCTTCAGCGTGTATCTGCTGGGTGTGTTGGTCACCCCCCTGTCTGGGAGTGTGATTTCACGCATCGGCGCTCGCCGTACGGTGCTGCTGACGGTGGCTGTTTCGATGCTGGGCGTGTTGGGTTCGCTTGCGCCTTCGGCCTGGGGCATCGTGGCGGCCCTGGCGGTGGCCGCTTGCGGAATGTTCATCGCCCAGTCATCCACCATGAGTTTCATCGCGCATCGGATCACCCATGGTCGCTCGCTCGCCAGCGGCTTGTATTACACCGCCTACTATTGCGGGGGTTTCATGGGGGCCGGGGTCTGTGGCATTGCCTACGCCCTGGGGGGGTGGCCGGGGACTGTCGCGGCCCTGGTCGCGACCCAGGCCGTTGGCTGGCTGCTCGCCTGGCGCTTTATGCCCGGACCCGTAGCGCGGCCAGTCCCGCCCTCGGGCTGACGTCCGGTCTTTCGGTGTGCGCGTTACAGGATGTCGTCCGCGATCTTTTGGGCGATGGGCATGGCGCCGGTGGCGGCGGGCGAAGGGGCGTTCAGGATGGCGGTGACGCCGCCCATGCGTTCGATCAGGAAATCGTCGACCAGCGTACCGTCGGGGCGCACGGCCTGGGCGCGGTTGGCGCTGCGGTAGACGGCCAGGTCCGCGAGGCGCACGCTGGGACAATATTTGCGCACCGCCTGCAGGTAGGCTGGCTTGAAGAGCGAGCCTTTCAGTTCGTTCAAGGTGGCGCGGGGATGCTTGGCCAGCATCCTCCAGAGGCCCGGAAAGCCCAGGGTGTCCACGGCATCCCGGGCGTCGACGCTAAAGCGCGTGTATTTCTCGCGGGCCAGCGCCAGGACCGCGTTGGGCCCGACGGTGATCGTGCCGTCGATCATGGGTGTCAGGTGCACGCCCAGAAACGGCAGGGCGGGGTTCGGCACCGGATAGATCAGATGGTGGACGAGGGTATTCAGTGCGGCCGGCAGGACAAAGTATTCCCCTCGGAATGGCAGGATGCGGATGCCCGGGTCGATGCCCAGCATGCGCGCCACGCGGTCCGACGATAGGCCGGAGCAGGCCACGATGCGCCCCACCGATACGGTGTCCGCGCCGACCGTCGCCTCGTAGGCGTCGCCCGTTTTTCGGACGGCGCGCACCGGGGCGTCAAAGCGCACGGCGCCGCCGGCGGCCTCGACCTCGGCAAGCAGGGCACGGGTGATGCCGGCATAGTCCGTGATGGCGGTGACCGGAATGCGCAGGGCGGCCTGGCCGGTGACCGCAGGCTCCAGCCGGCGCAGATGCGCGAGGTCCAGTCGTTCGGTGCGCACGTCGTTGAGCGCAGCCCGCTCTTCGAGCTTGTCCAGGTTCGATTCCTCTGCGTCGCTGGTGGCGACGAGGAGTTTTCCGCGTTCTTGATAGCCGATGCCGTGCGCGGCGCAGAAGGCCTTGGTCATCGCCATGCCTTCGCGGCAGAAGCGGGTCTTGAGACTGCCCGGCGTGTAGTAGACGCCCGAGTGGACCACTCCGCTGTTGCGGCCGGTCTGGTGCCAGGCGGCGCCCGGCTCTTTTTCGGCGACCAGGACGCGGGTGCCCGGCTTGCGCCGGACGATCTCGGCGGCCAGGGCGGCGCCGACGATGCCGGCGCCGATGATGAGGTAGTCGTGGGTCATGACGGGGTTCCGGTGCGGCGTGTGTCGGGGGGCGGTCATGCGCCGGCGCGCATGGTTTCCCATCGCTGGCGCGAGGGCTGCATGTGCTCGACCACCAGGGTTTCGAGGGCTCCCCGATCCTGGTCCTCGATGGCCTTGATCATGGCGGTGTGCTCGGCGATGGCCCGCCGCAGCCAGCTCGCGTCCGTGATGCCGTACGAGCGGATCGGATTGGAGGCCTCGGTGTAAAAGGCAATCGCCTTGCAGAGCATCTTGTTGTCGCACAGGGCGAACAATCGCAGGTGGAATTCGTCGTTCAGCTTGTGGATGAGATCCTGATCGGCGCCCACCGAGGCGGCGGCCACATAGCGCACGTGGACCTCTTTGAGGGCGTTGAGCGCGTCGGGCGCCGACGGCAGCGGCATGATGCGCGCGGCCTCGCGTTGCAGCAGCGCGCGCATGTAGTAGATCTCCTCGACCTCGGTGGAGGTGAAGTCCTTGACGCGCGCGGATTTCGAACGGGGCTTGACGACGATCCGACGGGCGGCGAGTTCCTGGATCGCGGCGCGCACGATGTGGCGCTTGGCACCGAAACGGGCCATGAGCGCGTCCTCGACGAGCTCCTGGTGTGGACGCAGGCGCCCGAAAATGATGTCTGATTCGAGCTGCTCCACGACGCATGCCGTGGAGGGCGCCATCGCGCGGCTGTCGAGGTTCATCGGACGATCAGCTCCAGCCGCGAGGGTTGGTCCCATACCCAGCCCCCCGGACTGCGGCGCATCTCGGGAAAGTGGCCGGGCACGACGATATCGGCGTTGTCGGCGATCCATCGCAGCGACTCGGTCGCGCGATGCTCGTGGTCGTATTCATTGGCGGAACTCAGCATGGCCAGCTCGCGATAGGTCTTGCAGGCATCCCCCGCCAGGACCACGCGCTCGCCGGTGTCGCGGGTGTAATGCAGCAGGTAGCTGCCCGGCGTGTGGCCCGGGACGTGGCGGTAATGCAGCCCCGGCACGAGCTCGCCCTCGGATTCATGGATCAGGCGCAGGTCCTGGCGCTCGAGGTAGTCGTTCATGCTCAGGCTGCAGAACACGTCTTCCGCTGCGGGGCGATGGGCGTATTCCCATTCGACGGCCCCCACGTAGAACGCGGCGCCGGGGAACAGGTCGATGTTGTTCGCGTGGTCGAAATGCAGGTGGGACAGAAAGATGGTCTCGATGTCGCGCGGGGCCAGCCCCTTTTCCTCGAGGGCCTCGAGGAGCAGCAGGCGGGTGGTGTGGTGTCCCGTGTCGAACAGGATGGGGCCGTGGCCGTCGGCTTCGATCAGGACGATTGCTGAAAAGCCGAAGAACCCGCCCTTGAAGCTCAGGCAGTTGCCCTCGACGAGCGTGTGGTGGCGAATGGCCATGGTGTCCTCCATGCGTAGCCAATATTATTAATAAAATTATCGATAGTGTATGCTTGCACCTCGCCTATGGCAAACCCGTATGATGAATCAGAGGGTTCAACTATTTTAAAGCCAGATTTAATCGGGGTTTACCCGCTAAACATAGATTCCGGCTTGCCTGGAAAAATTTATCGATACTATTATTAATATCATGCAGCCACAGACTCATTTCATTTCGTACATCATCGGAGGACACATGCGTTTCTGCAAAACGATCATCGCGGGCCTGGCGTTGGTTCTGTCCACGGCCGCCGCCCATGCCGACACCTGGCAAATGGCCACGCCATACCCGGAATCGAACTTCCACACCCAAAACATCCAGCAGTTCGCCAAGGATGTCGATGCTGCCACGCAGGGCAAGCTGCAGATCAACGTGCACGCGGCGGGCTCCCTGATCAAGCACCAGGAAATCAAGAACGCCGTGCGCTCGCAGCAAATCCAGATCGGCGAGTTCATCATCTCGAACCTGGCGAACGAGAATCCCATCTTCGCGCTGGACTCGGTGCCGTTCGTTGCGGTGTCGTTCGAGGATTCGCGCAAAATGTACAAGGCGTCCAAGCCCGCCCTCGAAGAGGAACTCGGACGCCAGAACCTCAAAGTACTGTTCTCGGTGGCCTGGCCGCCCCAGGGCCTGTACACGGACCGCCCCATCGACAAGATCGAGGACTTGCGTGGCCTGAAATTCCGCGCCTACAGCCCGCAGACCGAGCGCCTGGCGCAGCTCGCCGGCGCCGTGCCTACGCAGGTCGAGGTCCCGGACCTGGCCCAGGCCTTCACCACCGGGCGCGTGAACGCCATGCTGACTTCCACCTCGACCGGTGTGAACACCAAGGCCTGGGACTACCTCAAGTACTTCTATGATGTGGCCGCCTTCCTGCCCAAGAATATCGTCGTGGTGAACCAGCGGATCTTCGATGCGCTGGATCCGGCGACTCAAAAGGCGGTGCTTGACGCCGCGGCCACCGCCGAGAAGCGCGGCTGGGAAATGGCGGAATCCGATCACGTCGCCCAGCGCAAGGTGCTGCAAGAGCACGGCATCGTCGTCAGCGACGGCAGCCCGGCGTTGAATGCGGCTCTGCACGACATCGGCAAGAAAATGGCCGCCGAGTGGAGCAAAGAGGCCGGCGAGCGCGGCGAAGCCGTCCTGAAGGCCTACCGAGCCCAATAAAGCCCATGCCGGCGCCGAGCGGGGGGCTCCCCCCGCTCGCAAGCCTCCCCAGGCAAAAGGACCGTGTGATGCGCAAGTTTCTGGATACCGTCTATCGGATCAGCGGCGGCTTGGCCGCTTTTTCTCTCGTCGGCATTACGGTCATCGTATTCGGCCAGGTCCTGCTGAACCTGATCGATTATGCGTCGATGGCCCTTTTCGGGGAAAGCTACGGCCTGCTGATTCCCTCGTATTCGCTGTTGTCCGGCTATGCGCTGGCCTTCGCCACCTTTTTGTCGCTGGGCTTGGGTTTTCGCCGGGCCTCGCACATCCGGGTGACGTTGGTCGAGTCGCGCCTGCCGCCCCGCGCCCGGCGCGCCACGCTGACGGTCGTGATGCTGATCGGGGTGGCCATGGGGCTGCTCTTCACCTATAGCCTGGGCGAGCTGGCCGTGCAGTCCTTCATGTGGGGCGATCGCGCCTCCGGCCTGTTGAGGATTCCGTTGTGGATTCCTCAATCGATGCTGTGCCTGGGCGCGCTCATGTTTCTGATCGCCGCGCTCGACACGTTGGTCGAGGTCCTGCGGCGCGGCGAGAGCGAGGCCTTGCGCATCGAGAGCCCTGCCGAGGAGGCGCTGTAATGTCCGACGCCATGATGTCCTTCATCCTCTTGGCCACGCTGTTCGGCGGCCTGGCGATCGGCCTGTGGGTGTCGGTTGCGCTGTTCATCACGGGCCTGGTCGGCGTGCTGCTGTTCTCCAGCGCTCCGCTCACCAATGTGCTGGCCACCAATATCTGGAGCTCGTCCTCCGAGTGGTCGCTGGCGGCCCTGCCCCTGTTCATCTGGATGGGCGAGATCCTGTTTCGCTCGCGCATGTCCAAGGACCTGTTCACGGGGCTGGCGCCGTGGATGCGCTCGATGCCCGGAGGCCTGGGCCACGTGGGCATCCTGGCCTCGGGCATCTTTGCGGCGGTGAGCGGCTCCTCGGCGGCGACCTGCGCCACCGTCGCCAAGGTGGCGGTGCCGGAACTCAAGGCGCGTGGCTACGACGAGAGCCTCGTGCTCGGCACCATCGCGGGCTCGGGCACCCTGGGCTTGCTGATCCCGCCGTCCATCATCCTGATCGTCTATGGCGTCGCGGCCGAGCAGTCGATCGCGCGCCTGTTCATTGCGGGCGTGCTGCCCGGCCTGCTGGTGATCGGCCTGTTCATGGCCTATGTCGCGATCTGGTCGGCGACCGGCCGGGTCAAGACGCCGCCCAAGGATCCCCCGCTGTCGTTCGGGCAAAAGCTCAAGGCCTCGCGGACCCTGCTGCCCGTGGCGCTGCTGATCGTCGGCGTGGTGGGGTCGATCTACCTGGGGCTGGCGAGCCCGACGGATTCGGCCGCGGTCGGGGTGGTCATTGCGCTGTTGATGAGCTGGTTGTTCGGCGACCTCAACTGGCAGACTTTCAAAGACGGGCTGATCTCGGCGACCCTGTCCTCCTCCATGATCGCGTTCATTCTGGCCGGCTCCGCGTTCCTGACCATCGCCATGGGCTATTCGGGCCTGCCCGCGACCATCGCGCGCTGGATCACCGACATCAACATGAGCCATTTCGCCCTGTTGGCGGCGCTGACCGTGTTCTTCATCGTGATGGGCTGTTTCCTGGACGGCATCTCGATCGTGGTGCTGACCACCGCGGTGCTGCTGCCGGCGGTTCAGGCGTCGGGCATCGATTCGATCTGGTTCGGCGTCTACCTGGTGCTGGTCGTCGAGATGGGGCAATTGACGCCCCCGGTGGGGTTGAACCTGTTCGTCTTGCAAGGGATGACGGGGCGTGACATCCTTTACATCTCGAAGGCGGCATTCCCGTTTTTCCTGATGCTGATCGCGGCCGTCGCGCTCGTGACGGCTTTCCCCGACATCGTCCTGAGCCTGCCCCGGATGATGTATGGCGGATAGTGCCGCATCCGGCTGTTTCCGGCGCCGCGGCGTTGTCCGGGGGAGGGCGGGTATCGGTCCGGGGCGCCGGGTACCCTTGGGGCGGATGATTCTGGAGGATGGACGATGAGCCAAGACCTGCAGGCCGATCGCGCAATGCCTCGCGACGCGCGGGAATTGCTGGATTTCTGGCGCGATGCGGGCCCGTCCCGGTGGTTCGCCAAGGACGAGGCCTTCGACGCGGCGTTCGCGGGCCGTTTCCGCGACGCGCATGACGCGGCGGCGCGGCTGGACCTCGAGAGCTGGGTCCTGCAGCCCGGGTCGGCGCTGGCCCTGATCCTGCTGCTGGATCAGTATCCGCGCAACGCTTTCCGCGGCACCGGCCATATGTTCGCCACCGATGGCCTGGCGCTGCGCTATGCGCGGCAGGCCCTGGCGGCCGATTTCCTGCCCCGTATCGAGCCGGCCCTGCGCAATTTCGTCTGCTTGCCATTCATGCATGCCGAGACCCTGCGCGTGCAGGAGGAATCCGTCGCCCTGTACACCGCGCAGGTGCCGGACTCGCTGTACTGGGCGATCGAGCACCATGCCATCATCCAGCGATTTGGACGCTTTCCCCATCGCAACGCCGTGCTGGGCAGGGACACCACACCCGAGGAACGACGGTTCCTCGATGAGGGCGGCTTCGCCGGTTGAGTCAGCCGCCCAGTGTGGCCGGCGGGGGGGGCGAGAGCGCGGCGGGCCGCGTTTCCCGGGCAAGGACGATTTCCACGCCCGCATCGCCCAGGACGCGTGCCAGCGCGGCCGGCGGGCGCAGGTCCGAGAGCAACTGCTCCAGGTCGCCGGCCTCGGCGAGCCGGATGCTCGCCTGGCGCCGGTACTTGCTGGCATCGACGATGCCCACCGTGGTCGCGGCGCGGGCCATCGCAGCACGCTTGACCAGCACCTTGTCCAGGTCGAAATCCATCGGCGCGCCATCGGCGTCGAAACCGGAGAACCCGATAAATGCGTAATCGAAGCTGAACTGTTCGATGAGCGCGATCGCCAGCGGGCCGACCAGGGCGCCGTCCCGGGTGCGCGCCGTGCCGCCAACCACGACCGTCTCAATCGTCGGGTGTCCGGCCAGAGCCAGGCCCACGTTGAGGTTTGGGGTGACGACGCGGCATTGGACCCGCAGCGGCAGCAGGCACTGGGCAAGGGCTTCGGCGGTGGTGCCCACATCGATGAAAACCGTCATCCTGTCGCCGATCCGGCGCGCGGCCTCGGCGGCGATCGCGCGCTTGGCCTCGATCGCGAGGTGGCGCTTGTCGTCGTAGTGGGGACGTTCCCGGCCATCGACGATGCCGGCGCCTCCGTGGAATCGTTTGAGCAGGCCGGCGCGATCCATGAGGATGATGTCGCGCCGGATGGTCTGGTGAGAGGTGTCGAACCGGCCGGCGAGGGCGTCGATGGTGGCGTAACCCTGCCGCGTGACGATCCTGAGGATCTTGGCCTGCCGTTCGTTCAGGCGGGCGGGTTCCGGGGAAGCATGTGGCATCGTGATGTAAGATAATTTACATTATGGGTATCCTCCCATCCTACCTCGTTTGGCGGTCGACATGAGCACTACACCCCTTTTCTGGTCGCGGCAGGCCCGTGCCTTGTATGCCGGCGGCGCCCTGCGCTTCGATCCCTGGGCCTGGCGCTGGGCGCCCGTGCGCGAGGAGGCGCCGGCGGACCTCCAGGCCGTGGATGCCTGCGGGGCCCTGCGTGAGCTCACGGGCATGGCGCGCCTGGTGCCGATCGCCGTGATCGGCCCGCGAGAGGCTTCGGAGTGGGAATATCGGACGGCCGAGGCGTTGGGCGCGGCGCTGGCGCGCCATGGCTTGCAGCTGCTGTGCGGCGGTCGCAACGGTGTCATGGAGGCGTCGGCCAAAGGTCATCTGCAGGCGGGTGGCCAGCCGATCGGCCTGCTGCCCGACAGCGACTGGCGCAGCGCCAATCCCTATGTCCGCATCCCGATCGCCACCGGCATTGGCAAATCGCGCAACGCCATCATCGCTCAGTCCTGTCCGGTGCTGATCGCGGTCGGCGGGGGCTATGGCACGATGTCCGAGATCGCCTTCGGCCTGCATTTTGACCATATGGTCCTGGCGCTGGGCGATGCGCCGAAGATGCCGGGCGTCGTCTTCTGCGAGTCGGTCGAGGAGGCCATCCGGCGCACCGCCGAGCACCTGCTGCGCACCGATTCCGAGGCGGATGCCGCCTTGTCATGAAGGTGACTTCCAGTGCGGCCATAATGTAAGTAATATGACACAAGCCCGGGGGCGGGCCGTGCGGATGCCATGCGATGCTGCTGATCACCTTTGCCTATCTGCTGTTCCTCGCCACGCCGATCGCGTTACTGTTCGTCGGCTCGTTCGGCGAGTCATGGAGCAATACGATATTGCCCCACGGTTTCACCGACCGGTGGTACCTCGAGGTGGCCGCCGATCCGAGCTTCCAGCGGGCCTTCGCGTCCAGCATCAAGGTCGTGGTCGCGACCTGTGTGCTCAATGTCCTGATCGGGCTGCCGCTGGCCTACGCGATCTATTCCAGCGCGCGGCGCGGGGTGCGGCTGGCGGCCAAGATCATGGCCCTGCTGCCGATCGCGGTGCCGGACCTGGTGCTGGGCTTCGGCTTCATCCTGGTGTTCTCGTCGGATGCCGCGCCGTGGCTGGGCAGCATCGGCCTGCTGATCGCCGCGCATGTCATTCTGACGCTGCCTTATACCGTCAACACCGTGCTGGCCGACATGCAGCAATTGCGGCTGCATGATTACGAGCAGGTCGCGGCCACCCTCAGCGCTCCGTTCTGGACACGCCTCAAGGACATCGTGCTGCCGCTGCTCGCCACCAGCGTGCTGTCCTCCTTGCTCATCGTCGCCGCCTTGTCCATCGGCGAGTTCCAGATTTCCAACCTCATCTCGGGCTTTCTGTCCCGTACCTATCCGGTCGTGCTGCTGCAGGCTTTCTACGGCGCCACGGGCTTCGCCTGCGCGGCGACGGTGGTGTTGCTGCTGTTGGCGATCCTGGCCTCCTGCGCCAGCTCGCTGACGGCCACCGCCTCCAGCCGGCGCGCTTGAGCCCAGACCCGGGAGCCCTTTATGCCCATCCAGTTCCGATCCATCGATTATCGCTACCCCGGCAGCGCCAATGGGGTGTCCGACATCGATCTGGCCATCGGCGACGGCGAGTTCCTGGCCGTCATCGGCCCCTCGGGCTCGGGCAAGACGACCCTGCTCAAGCTGCTGGCGGGGTTCGCCAGGCCCTCGGCCGGACGCATCATCGTGGACGGCCGGGACATCACCGACTTGCCGCCGGAAAAGCGCCGGCTCGGGGTGGTGTTCCAGTCCTACGGCCTCTTTCCCCACATGTCCGCGCTGGACAACGTGGCCTATCCCCTCAAGATCCGCGGGCAGGCCCGCGCCGAGCGCCGCGCGCGTGCCAAGGAGACGCTCGAGCGCGTCGGCCTCTCGCAATGGGCGCACAGCATGCCCGCGGCCATGTCCGGCGGCCAGCAGCAGCGGGTCGCGCTGGCCCGCGCGCTGGTGTTCTCGCCCAGCGCCCTCTTGCTGGACGAACCCTTGTCGGCCCTGGATGCCGCCTTGCGGGTCGAGATGCGCGAGGAAATCCTGCGCGTGCAGCGCGCGGCCAACATCGCCACGCTGCACATCACTCACGATCAGGAGGAGGCCCTGTCCATCGCCGACCGCATCGCCATCATGCGCGCCGGCCGGATCGTCCAGATCGGCACGCCCAAGGATCTCTACGACCGGCCGGTCAACCGCTGGGTCGCCTCGTTCATTGGTCAGGCCAACCTCTGGGAGGGGCGCATCGGCCCGGACCGGCGCAGCGTGCACACGCCCATCGGCGTGCTGGCCTGCGACGCGGGCGACCATCCGGCCGATGCGCCGGTGACGGTGCTGATCCGGCCGGAGGCCATATTGCCGGGCGAACTCGCCCCGGCGGGCGTCAATGTCCTGGGCGGCCAGGTGCGGTCCGACCGCTTCCTCGGGTCCGCCCGCCGCGTCGATCTCGCGGTGGGCGAGGGCCTCGTGCGCATAGACACCCATTCCAGGGCGCCTTTCGACACCATTGTGGTGCCGCCCAAATCAATTCGTTTGCTTCCCCCCGAGCCCGTCTCGGATTCCGTCAATTCCATCTAGGAGAACGAACGTGAACGCTTTTAAGATCGCCGGCACAGCTCTCACCGCTGCCCTATGCCTGGCCGCGGGTGCGGCCCACGCCTTCGAGGGGCCCGAGCTCTATCAGGGTGAAAAGGCCCTGTACGAGGCCGCCCAGAAGGAAGGCATGGTCGTGTCCTTCGACACCGGTCCGACCTGGGCCAACTGGAATGCGCAGTTCAATGCCTTCAAGAAACGTTATCCCGGCGTCGAGCTGGTCTACAACGACCTGGGGTCAGCGGCCACCGTCGTCGCGCTGGACAAGGCGCGCAACCGGCCGCAAGCCGACACGGCCTACTATTTCGCCGCCTCGGCCCTGGACGCGGTGTCCAAGGACGTGGTCGATGGCTTCAAGCCGGTCAATTTCGACAAGCTGCCCGAGACGTTGCGCGATCCGGACGGCAAGTGGTTCACCATTCACACGTTGAACGTCGCTTTCCTGGTGAACAAAAAGCTGGTCAAGGAGGTGCCGCAGTCGTGGCAGGATCTGCTCAAGCCCGAGTACAAGGGCTCGATCGTCTATCTGGATCCGCGTTCGACGGGCCAGGGGCAGGTCATCGTCCTGGCGGCCAATTTCGCCAATCAGGGCTCGATGGATGAGGTCAAGCCCGGCATCGACTATCTGGGCAAGCTCCAGGCGGCGGGCAACGTGCTGCGCGTGGTGGGCACCACCCCGTATGCGCAATTCCTCAAGGGCGAGATTCCCATCTGGATCGGCTACGAAAACGATGGCCTCAAGGCCAAGTACCTCGATGGCATGGGCGATGACGTGGCGGTGGTCGTGCCCAAGGATGGTTCGGCGGCCGCGCCCTATGCGATCAGCCTGGTCAAGAACGGTCCCAATCCGAACGCCGGCAAGCTCTGGCTGAACTACATCATGACCACGCCGGGTCAGGTGACCTTTGCGCAAGGCTTCGTGCGGCCGTCGGTGCCGGGCGTCGAGTTGCCCAAGGACGTGGCCGAGAAGCTGCCCGCGGCGCCTCAGATCAAGCCCATCGACATCGCCAAGGCCACGGCCCAGAAGGCGGCCATCGACCAGGGCTGGGCGCGCGCCGTGCTGAACCAGTAGGACGGGCCCGACGTCATGCGGCTCTCGCGGCGACGCTTCGCCCTGTTCACCCTGCCGGCGCTGGCGCTGTTCTGCCTGTTTTTCGTGCTGCCGGTCGCCTTGATCCTGGGCGAGGCCTTGTCGGACGAGAGTGCTTTTCCGAGGGCACTGTCCGATCCGCTGTTCCAGCGCGGGCTGTGGGGGACGGTGATTCTCGGGACCTTGACCCCGCTATTTTCGGTGCTTGTCGGATTCTGCGTCACCATGGGTCTGAACCGCATGCGGCCGGGGATGCGCACGGCGACGCTGTTCGCCATTTCCCTGCCGCTGACGTTTTCGGGCCTGATCGTAGCCTATGGCTTCATCCTCGGGTTCGGCCGCGCGGGCTTCATCACCCAACTGCTGGCCTTGGCGGGACTCGATCCGGCGGTGGTCGGCGCGCTGATCTACACGCCCGCGGGCCTGGGCTTTGCATATTCCTACTATTTGATACCCCGGGTCGTCATGATTCTGCTGCCCGCCGTGCGTAATTTCGATATGGTGCAGCTCTTGGTGGCGCAGTCACTGGGCGCCGGCCGCCTGCGCACCATCGTGGGGATCATGCTGCCGCAGATTTTCCCCAGTCTGGTCGCGGCCTTCTGCCTGACGGCGGCGGTGGCGATGGGGGCCTATGGCACCGCCTTGGCCCTGGTCGGCACCCAGCTCAACATCCTGCCGCTGCTGCTCTACAGCAAGATATCCGAGGCGGGTTCCGACTTGCCGGCGGCGGCGGCGATCTCTCTCGTGCTGATGGCCTTGTGCTGTATCGTGATCACGCTGGGCGAGTGGTTCGTGTCCTCGCGGGAAAAGCACGCGGCAAGGTGAGGGCGCCCTCGTGGGGCTTGCCCCGGCAGAGCAGGACGAGAGTGCGGCGGGTCGTGGCGTCGGCATGCGGCATGGCATTCCCCCGAAGGCTCGGCGATAAGCCGCCACTATGCGGGTGTCGGCAGTTGCCCGTTCACCAGGAAATCCCCGAGCCGGTACGAGATCACGTTGCGGGATCCTACTTGCTTGAACGATACCTCATGCGCACCCGTCTCGCATAGCCATGGGTGCATGTGCCGCGGTCGCCGCTGCGCCAGGGCCTGCGGCGCGAACAGGCCCGCGCACAGGCCGTGCGCCGGGTCGCGGGCGGACGGGTATTCGAACACCTGGACGCCCGCTGCGCGCATGGCGCCGCCCAAGGCCTGGGTGTCCGCGTAATCGCGCGGCTGGGTGATGCGCGTCCGGTGCCGGTCGAAGGGCGGCAGGTGCAGGCGCACGCCCCGATTGGTTTTATAGCCGACGGTAAATAGCGTGTGCTGGCTGTGGATTGTTTCCTTGGGTGGCGCGGCCTGCATCGAGTGCCGGAAGACGAATCGGTAATATGCGGATTCGGCCAGGGCGGCGCCCGCGCCCAGGCCGCCGTACAGGATGCCGGGCTCGTGCCGGCCGCCGAAGCGCGACCCCCAGGGCAGGGGAGGATAGCGGAAGGGTGTCCGCAGCAGATAGTGGTCGCCTTCGCCCCCCGAGCGGTAGGGCGGCTTGGAATCCTCGAGCATGGCCTCGAGCATGGCCTGTTCTTCGAGGGTATCGACGTAGCCCAGGGTGGCGATGTATTCCTGGCTTTCGACCAGGCGGTGCAGCATGCCCTGGATCGCGCCGATGTGCCGGGGCCCGTCGCAGTCCTCCCAGATGGGGGGGGTCACACCTTGCCCCGCAGCGCGTCCACACATTGCAGGACGGTCACCAAGCCCTGAATGCTTTCGATCTGTCGGGCGGGGGTGCCGCCCGTAAGGGTGTTGGGCGTGCGCATGAAGTGCTCGATCCACTGGGCGTCGCCCCCGGTCAGCGCGAACAGCGCGCGCGCCAGGCGGATCAGCAGCAGGGCCAGTTCGCCTTGCTTGGAATCGGGATCCAGAGAGGCGGACTGTTTCATGCGGCTGATGGCCGTGCGGTGGATGCCCAGCACCGCCGCGAGGTCGGCCTGGCGCAGGCCGAGCTGTGCGGCGGCCCTGAGCAGCGCCTTGGCCAGGACGGCGTCCGGTGAGGGGGCGATGTTTGGCAGAGCGGTCATGGAATTTGGATAGAAATGTTTGATACGCACATATTGTATTGTATATGTGCGAAATGAACAATTAGAACAAGAGGGTGCCGCGCTAAAAATATGCATTGCCGGTATCCTTCTGGTTTTCGTCGTCGCTCCGCGTGGGAACACGCGTTTTCCGGCCGAGGCCGATTTTGTCAAATATCGCATCCGCATCGCCGCTCGATCCCACCCCCGAACTCTCGCGGCGCGAGCAGCGCGGCAACATTTTTCGGCTCACTCTGGCCCAGGCGCTCGCCGGTGCGAATACGACCGTGATTTATGCCACCGGGGCGATCATCGGGAATATGCTCGCGCCGTCCAAGACGCTGGCCACTCTGCCCATTTCCATCTTTGTCGTCGGCATGGCGACTTGCATTCTGCCCACCGGTGCGATTGCGCGGCGTCACGGTCGGCGCGCGGCCTTCCTGGCCGGGACGGGATGCGGAGTGCTGGCCGGCCTGCTGGCGGCGGCCGCCGTCTTGCTGGGCTCGTTCTGGCTCTTTTGCCTGGCCACCTTTTTTGGCGGTGCCTATGCGGCCGTGGTGCTCTCCTTTCGCTTCGCCGCCGCCGATGGCGTATCACCGGCCTTGCGGGCCCGAGCGCTCTCTTTTGTGATGGGCGGCGGGGTCGCCGCGGGCGTCGTGGGGCCGCAGCTCGTCACGTACACCATGTATCTCTGGCCACCGCATCTGTTTGCCGCGACCTACCTCGTGCAGGCCGCGGTCGCCGTCCTCTCGGCCCTGGTGCTGCTGGGGGTGCGCCTGCCCATGCCGGCGCCGGGGCAAGCCGCCGGGGGGCGGCCGCTGGCGGTCATCGCACGTCAACCGAGATTCATCACCGCCGTGATGTGCGGCGCCGTGTCGTACATGTTGATGAATTTCCTCATGACGGCGGCGCCCCTGGCCATGCATTTATGTGGCCATTCCCAGGAGAACGCCAACCTGGGCCTGCAATGGCACGTGATCGCGATGTATGGGCCCAGTTTTTTCACCGGGCGGCTGATCACGCGTTTTGGCGCGGGGCGCATCGTGGCGGCCGGGTTGCTGCTGACCGGGTGCGCCACGGCGGTCGGCTTGACCGGCCTGGATGTGGCGCATTTCTGGCTGGCCTTGGTGCTGCTGGGCGTCGGCTGGAATTTCGGCTTTGTGGGGGCCTCCGCCATGGTGCTCGAATGCCATCGCCCCGAGGAAAAGACCCAGGTGCAGTCCTTTAACGATTTCATCGTCTTCGGCACGGTGGCGGTCGGCTCGTTTGCGTCGGGCGGTGTACTGGCGGCCTACGACTGGGACACCGTGCTGTGGGTTTCGTTCGTGCCCCTGGTCATGGTGGTGGCGGCGATCGCCGGCATCCGCTGGCGTCGCGCCTGAGCCGCGAGCCGCATCGGGGCGCGCCGGCTCAATACCGTGACGCCCGGCCCGTCAGCAGCACCCCGGCGCGCAGCGCCGCGTAGGCGAGGGTGTCGAGCAGGCGTTGCGCCCAGCCGCGCCGCCTCAGGGCCTCGGACTGGATGCGCCGCGAGTCGTGGGCGATGGCGTGGTCCAGCGCCTCGGACAAGGCCTGGGCGATCTCGGCGTCGTCGCTCAGGATGTTCGCCTCGCGCGCCAGCAACAAGCTGAAAGGGTCGAGGTTGGACGAGCCGATCATGACGTGGTCGTCGATCACCGCCACCTTGGCGTGCAGGAAGCTCGCCATGTATTCGTGCAGGACCAGGCCCTGGTCGAGGAAATCTTGGTAGGTGTAGCGGCCGGCCCGGTATTGCAGGGGATATTCGGGTTGCCCCTGCAGCAGCAGCTCGACGTGCACGCCGCGGCGGGCCGCGTCGGCCAGGGCCTTGCGCAGGCGGCGGCCGGGAAAGAAGTAGGCATTGGCGATGAGGACCCGGTGTCGCGCGCCGGCCAGCAACTGCAGGTAGGCGTTCTCGATGGTCTGGCGATGCAGCATGTTGTCGCGCAGCAGCAGCATGGCGCGCGAGGGGCCGGTCGCGGGCGCCGGCGAGGCGGCGCGCAGGCGTTTGTGCAGGCGCCGGACGAAATGCCGCACGCGGTCGTAGAACGCCCGCCAGTTGGCGCGCCGCCGCCAGGCCATGCGCAGCCACAGGGCGCCTTGGATCAAAGTGATGTCGCGTACGATGGGGCCGCTCAGGCGCAGGGCGAAGTCGAATCTTGGCAAGGGCGGGCCGGTATCGATGGGCAGGGTGTCGTAGTCGTCGATGATGTTGATCCCGCCGATAAAGGCCACGCGCCGGTCGATGACCGCGGTTTTGCGGTGCAGACGCCGCAAGCGCCGCGGACTGAGCCGCAGCAAGCGCATCAGTCCGGAGGGCTCGGGCCGGTAGATCCTCAGGTACACGCCCGTCTCGGCGCAGGCCTGCGCGAGGCGCCCGGTGGCCTCCTGGCTGCCGAATCCATCGATGACCAGGCGCACCTTGACGCCGCGGGCGCGGGCGCGCACGAGGTGCTCCAGGATCTTTTGCCCGGTCGGGTCCCAGGCAAAGATATACGTCTCGAGATGGATGCTGCGGCGTGCCTCATCGATGGCCGCGCACAGGGCGGGGAAGAACGCCTCGCCGCTGCGCAACAGGTCGAGCCGGTTGCCGTCGCGCCAGGGGATCTTTTGCAGAGGGTTTCTCATGCCGGCTTCGCGGCCGCGAAGCCGGCGTCAGAGGGTGCGCAGCAGGACATAGGCCGCGGTTCCCGCGACGATGCTCAGCAGGGTCTGGCGGGTGCGCCATTGCAAGGCCGTCACGATCGCCACGGCGACGAGCTCCTGCCAGAGGCCGTGCGGGTTGTCGCGCGCCGAACCGACCACGGCGTGCGCCAGCAGCAGGACCATGATGGACAGGGGCAGCGTGTCGCCCAATTTGCGGACCAGGGAGTGTCGGCGCAGCCAGCGTCCGGCCACGAAGGGCAGGGCCCGGAGGGCCGCCGTCACCGCGGCCATCGCCAGGATCGCGGCCAGGATGTAGCCCGGATCGATCATGAGGCTTCCTTGCGGTGCTTGGCCGGATCGGGCCGCAAGGCGCAGGCGAGCAGGCTCAGTGCGATGGCCAGGGCCAGGGCCTGGCCAGGGGCGATTGCATAGCCGATGGCGTAGGCCGCCAGCGCCAGCCAGATCGGGACGGCGTCGGCGCGTGCGCGCCACTGCTCGACGGCGAGGACCGCAAACAAGGAGGCCAGCACGAAATCCAGTCCGGCGAGCGTAACCTGCGCCCGAGCGCCAGCCAGGGCGCCCAGCGTGGTGCCCAGCACCCACCAGCCCTGGTTCAGTGCGGTGACAAGGGCCATGCGCCGGGCGCTCACGTCCGACGGCAGGGCGGTCAGCACGGAATAGGTTTCGTCCGTCAGGCCGAAGACCGCGTACCAGCGCTGCCAGCGCTTGGCCGGCATGCTGTTGAGCAGCGACAGGCCGTAGAAGGCATGGCGCAGGTTCAGCACGAATGTGGCGAGCGCGATCGCGCCGACCGAGGCGCCCGCCGCCAGCATCGGGATCATCATGAATTGCGCGGCGCCGGCGTAGACCAGCAGGCTGGACAGGATGGCCAGCCAAGCGGCGCCGCCCGCCTGCACGAACAGGAAGCCGAACACGGCTCCCAGGGGAATGTAGCCCATGGCCACCGGCGCGGTCAGGCTGGCGATGGAGTGGTGGGCAGACGTGGATCGGGACATGGCGGGGGATGCCTGCGGCACGGTGGGAATCGAGGGTCTTCGGCGACCCCGCCGGGGCCGTCGAAGACCCGATTGTATGCCAAGGCTCGGCCTCGCCGCCCCTCTGTGCGGCTGAAATCGGTTTAGACTGGAACGCTTCCCGCAAGGAGTGGCAAGAAATGGTGGACGATCGAATCCGGCGTGGCTCGCTGGAAATGACCGTGGCCATGGTGATCTCGGGCACCATTGGCTGGTTGGTGATGCTATCGGGGCAGCCCGTCCTCGAGGTCGTGTTCTGGCGCTGCGTGTTCGGGGCCGCGACTTTGTGGCTGATCTGCTGGCGCATGGGGCTGCTGCGCCTGCGCGGTGCGGGCCTGGCCGCCCTGGGGCTGGCGGTGGCGAGCGGCGCCGCCATCGTGGGCAATTGGCTGCTGCTGTTTGCCGCCTATTCCCGGGCTTCGATCGGGATCGCCACCGCGGTCTACAACACCCAGCCTTTCATGCTGGTGGCGCTGGGGGCGCTGTTCCTGGGCGAGCGCATCACGCTGGATAAAGTGCTATGGCTGGCCCTGGCCTTTGTCGGGATGCTGGCCATCACGCAGGCGCACGATACCCCGGTCTATGGGCAGGCGGGCGGCTATCTGGCGGGCATCGGCCTGTCCCTGGCGGCTGCGTTCCTGTATGCCTTGGCGGCGTTGTGGGTCAAGCAATTGACCCTGATCCCCCATCTGATCGCCTTGATCCAAGTGTGCGTCGGAATCGCGATGCTGGCGCCCTTTGCGCATCCGGCGGCGCTTGGCGCACAGCCGCTCTCGGCCTGGGCGAGCCTGCTGGTGCTGGGCGTGGTGAACACGGGTGTGATGTACGTGCTGCTGTACGGCGGGATCCAGAAATTACCCACGACGCTGACCGGCGCGCTGTCCTTCATTTACCCGGTGGTGGCGATTCTGGTGGACTGGGCCGCCTTTGGCCATCGGCTGCAGTGGCCTCAGTGGATCGGCGTCGCGGCCATCCTGGTCGCCGCGGCCGGCATGCGCCTGGGGTGGTCGTGGCCCCGGCGCGGTCGTGGCCGGCCGGGCGCCACCCGGCCCTAGCGCCCCTTATTTCCAGTATCCGTTGGCCGCCGCGATGGTCTGGAAGTTCGTGGCGACGACTTGCGACGAGGCGATCAAGGCATCGGCGTCTTCGCCATACACGGACCGCAGCTTGTCGCGGACCTCGGCCGACGGCTGAGTGTACTTGACGCCCATGCGCGCGAGCTTGATCGCCAGTTCGAATCCTTCCTGAGGCGTTGCGGTGATCAGGGTGGTGAGCCAGGTGTCGGCCATGGGGTGTCCTCCGGTTTGAGTTGGACCCGCCAGCATGGCATGAAAGCGATCGGGCTTGCCGCTAAGGCCACACGGTGAGTGTGGTCTTGCGGTGCCTCAACGTTTTTTCGAGTAGGCGAGGGCGACGATGCAGCCGAGGACGATGGCGCCGCCGATCAACTGGCGGCCGTTGAAGAACTGATTCAAGAGGAGCCAGCCCATGATGAGGCTGGCGACGGGCTCGATATTCATCACCGGCGCGTTGCGCGCCATGTCGAGCCGGGGGATCGAGATGAACAGCAGCGAGAACGCCGTGGTGTACAGGATGGACAGGGCTGCCAGCGCCAGCCAGCCCGTGCCGCTGGCCGGCGTGTCCATGCCGCCGGGCAAGACGCCGGCAACGCCCGCCGCGACCATGCTGCTGAACACGATCAGGATGGTGTAGAGGCTGCGCACCGGCCCGGCCAGCGTCGAGAGGCGATGCTCGGTGATCCAGACCCCGACCGCAAAGAAGCTGGCGCCCCCGAAGCCAAACAGTATGCCCGGCACCCAGTCTGGCCCCATGTCCTGATCCGAGGCGATCCAGGCGGGCAGATCGAGCACCAGGACCAGCCCGATCAGGATGATGCCCATCAACAGGCTCGCGCGGCGGGTGGGCGGCTGGCCGCCCAGCGCCCAGGTCAGCAGGGCCAGCATGATCGGGAACAGGTTGCCGATCAGCAGGGCGAGCGCCACGGGGATGCGGGCGACGGCGGAATACAGGCACAGGCTCTGCAGGGCGATCAGCAGGCCGAGGACCAATTGCCAGCGGCCCAGTCCGGCGGGCAGGCGCAGCGAACCTCGTTGCCAGAGGACCAGGCCCACCAGCGTCAGCAGGCTCAGCCCCGAGCGGCACATGAGCGCCAGCAGCAGGCCGGTCCCGTCGTCGAATGCGATGCGTGCCGCGATGTGATTGGTGGCGAACGTGCAGCCGATGAACAGCAGCATCCCGACCGCCAGGTGGCGCGGCAAATGGTCGGGTCGAGCGGATGACGGCATGGGACGGTCGAGCGGCTGGATAAAAAGCGAGTGTATCAGTTGTCCGACGCCCCGCCGTCCGCGATGACCGCCGCTCGAGGGCTTTCAGCTATATTGTGGGCATACATTCAGGGATGCGCCCGCATGCGGAATTTTGATGCTCCAACCCTGGTCGTCGTCGACGCCTATGTGCTGGCGTTGCTCGGCGCCTTGCTGCTGGTGTCGGCGTTCCAGGGGCAGCGCGAGAAGGCGCTCCTCTTCACGGCGTTCGGCGCGCTGCTGAGCGCGTTCGGCCTGCTCCTGAGCCTTCTGCGCACGGATCCGGATCTGAACGCTTTTGCCGTGGCCGCCAGCAATGCGGTATTGATCCTCAGCCATGCCATGGTATGGGCGGCCTTTCGCGCGTTTTCCAGGCATCGGCAGCGACCGGCCTGGATGCTGGCGGGCAGCCTGACCTGGATCGTGCTGTCGCTGTGGCCGCTGTTCCAGGATTCCGCCGCCGTCCGCATCGGATTCTATTCCGTGCTGTGTGATGCGTACCTGGGACTGGCACTGTGGGAGGTCTGGCGCCTGCGCCGCCAGAGCGCGTTCGGCGTGCTGCCGGCGCTGGTTGTGCTCGGCCTGCAGATGTTGTTCTACCTCTATCGCATGGTGGTGGAACGGGTGCCGCCCATCCTGGGCGTGGATCAGTCCGGATTC
The DNA here is from genome assembly GCF_040276065.1 of Castellaniella sp. GW247-6E4. NCBI lineage: Bacteria > Pseudomonadati > Pseudomonadota > Betaproteobacteria > Burkholderiales > Alcaligenaceae > Castellaniella > Castellaniella sp. GW247-6E4. The sequence continues at coordinate 30,796 of NZ_JBELOI010000006.1, forward strand.
GCCCTGACGATGTTCGAGAGCATCTTGTTCGCGATCAGCCTGTCGTTCGTCATCCTCATGATGGTGCGTGAGCGCGCCGAGCGGCAGTTCCGGCACGCGGCCCTGCACGACGACCTGACGGGCCTGCACAATCGGCGCGCGTTCTTCGCCCGGGCGGCCGGGGTGCTGGCCAAGACGCGCAGCCGGCGGCGGGATGCCGTCGTGCTGATGTGCGATCTGGATTGGTTCAAGCGCATCAATGACGAATGCGGCCATGTGGCCGGCGACCGGGTCTTGGCGATGTTCGGCGATGCATTGCGGGAATTGGTCGAGCCCGGCGATCTGTGCGCCCGGATCGGCGGCGAGGAGTTCGTCATCCTGGCGCCCGAGATGGATCTGGACCAGGGGGCGGCGCTGGGCGACCGCATCCGCGGCCGTCTGGCCGAGCAGTCGACCGAGGTCCTGGGATGCCTGAGCGTCAGCATCGGCATCGCCTCGGCCGCCGACGCGGACTATGACCTGGACCGCCTGCTGATGCGGGCCGACGAGGCCCTGTATGGCGCCAAGGCCGCCGGACGCGATTGCGTCATGGCCTGGACGGGGCCCGCCGAGAGGCCCGCCGTGTCGCTATCCTCCGTAGCCGGGGGCGGCGGCGGTCGTCTTGCCTAGCATCCAGTCGATGCCGGTCTCGCCGTGCGCCCGCAGCCACTCGTTGGCCGACTGGAAATGGCCGCAGCCGATGAACGGTCGCGGCGGGCGCAGGGCCGAGAGAGGCGAGGGGTGGTTGGCGCGCAGGATCTGCACCGGGCCGTGCGCGGGCTGGGTGTCGAGCAGGGCCTGGCGCGCCTGTGCGTGCGAGCCCCACAGCAACAGCACCTTGGGGCGGGCCTCGCGCAGCACGCGCATGATGAGGGCGTCGGTGATGTGCTCCCAGCCCAGGCGGGCGTGCGAGGCGGGCTTGTGCGCCTCGACGGTCAGCGAGGTGTTCAATAGCAGCGCGCCCTGACGCGCCCAGCGCACGAGGCTGTTGCGCTGGGGCGCGGCCGGCTCGCCATATTCCAGCGCCAGTTCCTTGAACATATTGCGCAGGCTGGGCGGCGTCGGGCAGAAGTCCGGCACCGAAAAGGCCAGGCCCTGGGCCTGGTTCGGCCCATGGTATGGATCCTGGCCGACGATCACGACCTGGACGTCCTCGGGCGGAATCTCGATCAGGGCGCGAAACGGGCGCAGCGGAAAGATCTGGGCGCCCTGCGCCAATCGTTCCTCGAGCATGCGGTCGAGCTTGCCGAGAATGGCTTGCAGGTGCGGCGCCGCAAGGGCGTCGCGCCAGGGGTCAGGCAGGTCGCGCGCCTGCGCCAGCAGTCCGCCGCGAAAGGCGTTCTGGGCGAGGCCGTCGTCCGGGCGGGGCGCGGAATCCGGGGTGGGGTTCATGGTCGAAGGGCTTTGTGCGAGGCGGGATCGGTGTGCAGTGGTTCCTGGGAAATTGTAGTCGCGCGCGCCAGGGCCTGCTCCAGCATGCCCGGCAGCCTCGGGTCGGACATTTGCGAGGCGTTGAAACGCATCATGCGACCGGCGGACTGCGCAAGGCTGAAGACATTGCCCGGCGCCAGCACCAGTCCCTCGCCCAGCGCCTGGCGCGCCATGGCCGTGCCGTCCACGCCCTCGGGCAGGCGACACCACAGGAACATTCCTCCGCGCGGCACCAGCCAGGGCGTGATGCCGAGCCTGGCGAGCAGGTCGGCCGCCCGATGCATGGCTTGCGCCAGGCGCTGGCGCAGGGACTCGGTGTGGCGGCGGTAGGCGCCGTCGCTCAGCATGGACAGCACCAAGGCCTGCGACAGGCCGGCGCCCGAGAACGCCGTGGCGATGCGCAGGTCGGCCAGGGCCTGGACCCAGTCCGGTCGTCCCGCGATGTAGCCGCAGCGTGCCGAGGCCGACAGTGTTTTCGAAAAACTGCCGACCTGCACCACTCGATCGAGTCCGTCGAAGGTGGCGAGGCGGGCGGATGGGACGGCCTCGAAATCAGCGAAGATATCGTCCTCGACGATGACCAGGTCGTGGGCCTGGGCCAGTTTCAGCAGCCGGTGGGCGACGATCGGCGACAGGGTCGCGCCGGTGGGATTGTGCAGGCCGGAATTGGTGAGATAGAGGCGCGGCGTGTGTTCGGCGAGGGCCTGGGCGAAGCGCTGCAGGTCCGGGCCGTCGGGTGTGTAGGGCACGCTGATCGCCCGGACCTGGTGCGCCCGCAGCAGGGCGAGAAAGTTGAAGTAGCAGGGATCGTCCACCAGGACGGTGTCGCCCGGCTTGACGAGGAATCGGCACAGCAGGTCCATGGCCTGGGTGCCCGAGTCGGTCAACAGGATCTGATCCGGGCGCGTGTCCGCGCCTCGTTCCCGCAGGCGCTGGGCGAGGCGCTGGCGCAGGGCCGGCAGGCCCAGCGGTGGCGCGTAGTCGCTCAGGGCCGGGGCGGGCGCGCGGGCCGCGGCGCGCAAGGCGCGGCGCACGGCATCCTGCGGCATCCATTCGGCGGGCAGCCAGCCGCAGCCGGGCTTGAGCGAGCGGGCGCCCGTTTCGAGAGACTGCCGCGAGACCCACAGCGGGTCGACCTCGCGGTCCAGCCGGGGGCCGATATCCGCCAGGGTCAGGGGCGCAAGGTGGCCGGCGACGTAAAATCCCGATCCGGGGCGCGAGCGGATCGTGCCATCGGCCGCCAGCCGGTCGTAGGCCTCGACGACGGTGGATTTCGAGACCCGCAGGCTGTCGGCCATGGCCCGCAGCGACGGCAGGCGCGCGCCGGGGACCAGCTTGCGCGCGGTGATGCCCTGGCGCACCGCCTGCATGACGCGTTCAGTTTGCCCGGGCAGGGTTGGAGTCGCGAGGAGGCTCATCCGTATGGTTATTTATAGCAGTACAGTTTCTGATTATCGTACTGACTGTATCTGGAAACCCACGGCCTGTCGAGCGATGATGGGTTCGCGGCCATCCGGTCGCGCGCGGGATGGGCGGGATCGATCATGGATGAAACAACCAAAGGCTGGCTCAACGGATTCGTGGGCATGGCCATTTTCAGCGGCTCGCTGCCCGCCACGCGGGTGGCGGTGCTGAGCTTCGACCCGTTCTTCGTGACGGTGGCGCGGGCCGTCATCGCCGGACTGCTCGCGCTGGCCGTTCTGCTGGCGCTGCGCGTCCCGCGCCCCGACTGGCGCGATGTATGGACGCTGTTTCTCGTGGCCCTGGGGGTGGTGGTGGGCTTCCCGCTGTTCTCGGCCATGGCCCTGCAGACCATTACGTCGGCGCATTCGCTGGTCTTTGTCGGTCTGCTGCCGCTGGCGACCGCGGTGTTCGGTACCCTGCGCGTCGGTGAGCGTCCCTCGCCGGCCTTCTGGGGTTTCGCCGTCGTGGGTGCCGTGGGGGTGGCCGGCTTTGCGCTCAGTCAGGACCTGTCGGCGTCGCTCGGGGCCGACCTGCTGATGCTGGCCGCCATCATCACCTGCGCCTACGGCTATGCCGAGGGCGCCCGCCTCGCCCGGCGTCTGGGTGGCTGGCAGGTGATCTGCTGGGTGCTGGTGGTGTCGCTGCCCTTCAGTTTGCCCTTGAGCATCCCCCTGCGGCCCGCCACGTGGGCGGGCATCGGCTGGCCCGCCTGGCTCGGCCTGGCCTATGTCTCCGTATTCAGCATGCTGGTGGGCTTCATGTTCTGGTATCGCGGCCTGGCTCAGGGCGGCATCGCGGCCGTGGGCCAGCTTCAGTTGCTGCAGCCCTTCCTGGGTCTGTTGCTGGCGGCCGCATTGCTGGGCGAGGCGGTCACCTGGCCGATGCTGGCGGTGACGGTCCTGGTCGTGGCCTGCGTGGCGGGGGCCAAGCATCATGCCGCGCGCGTGCCGGCCTGACGTCTGATGCGCCCGCCGTTACGTTGACGCGCGTCAAACCGGCCGCTGGGGGTCGTGGGTAGAATCCCCGCCATGAGACACATGGGCTGGCGTGCGCGCGGCATTCATTGGCTGCTGGTTCTGGGCATTTGGCTCCAGGGCCTCGGGCCCGTGCTCGCGCATCCTGCGCCGGCCGGCGTGCTCGACGGTGTGCAGCTCGTGGCCTGCACGCCGGCCGGCATGGTGCTCGTGGAATTGTCGCCCGGCGAGTCCGATCCCGGGCGGCTTGGCGCGCATCGGCATGGGCACTGCCTGCTGTGCGCGACCACGCCGGCGCTGCCGGCCGCCACTGGTTCCGGCGCAGCCCTGCCGGTGGCGCCGTGGGCCCAGCCCCTGCTGCCGGTCGCCACGCCGGTGGGCGGCGGCCATCGTGTCGCGGCCTGGACCCGGCCGCCGGTGCGCAGCCCCCCGACGCATTGTCGCTGAAACCCTGATTCCTTCAATCCGCAACCGCTCAGGCCCGGCCTCGAGCGGCGACGGATGTCGTCTGGACATTTCACACAATGAGTCCCGTATGAAAAAGATAAGATCATGGGTGGCCGCCATTCCCGGCACCCTCCTCTCGATCGGCTTACCTGCGATTTCGCATGCCCAGGCAATCCGGACCCTCGAATCCGTGGTCGTGACCACCCCCGCGTCCGAGGCGCCGCTGGTAGTCCGCACCGACCCCAAGGCGCCGCGGCAACCCGTGCCCGCGCATGACGGCGCGGATTTCCTCAAAAGCATTCCCGGGTTCTCGGTGATCCGCAAGGGCGGCACCGACGGCGATCCGGTGTTTCGCGGTTTTTCCGGCTCGCGGCTCGGGATTCTCCTCGACGGCCAGGAAATCTACGGCGGTTGCGGTGGGCGGATGGATCCGCCCACCGCCTATGTCTATCCCGAGTCCTATGATCGCGTGACGGTGCTGAAGGGACCGCAGAGTGTGCGTTACGGCGCGGGCCAGTCCGCAGGCGTGGTACTGTTCGAGCGTGAAACCGAGCGCATGCCGGTGTTCGGCTGGCGCGCCGCCGGCAGCCTGACGCTGGGCGGATTCGGGCGCAATGACCAGATGGCCGACGTGCTCGTGGGCGGCCCGCAGGCGTATGTCCGGGCCGGCGGCACGCGGGCCCAGGCCGACGACTACGAGGACGGCGACGGCCGCCGCATCCACTCGGAATATCTGCGCTGGAGCAGCCACGCGGCCATCGGCCTGACCCCGGACGACCGCACGCGCATCGAACTGTCGGCCGCGCTGAGCGATGGCCGTGCGGCTTACGCCGATCGCGCCATGGATGGCACGAAATTCCGGCGTGAGAACGTGTCCCTGCTGTTCGAGAAAAAACGCCTCGGCGGCCTGGTGGACGAGATCGAGGCCCGCGTCTACCGCAACGATGTCGATCACGTGATGGACAATTACAGCCTGCGCCCGGCCCGGCCGGGGATGTACAACGTCATGAATCCCGATCGCAAAACCACCGGGGGGCGGCTGAGCGCGACCCTGCGCCCGGCCGAGACCTGGGATCTGGTCCTGGGGGCGGACGCCAAGCGTGACGTGCATCGTGCGCGCGGCGCCATGCGGCAGGCTGATGCGGTCGCCGCCGATGCCGCCTACCGGGCCGCTCCCCGCGTCGAGGACATGCGTTTCGAGCAGCGCGGCGTATTCCTCGAGAGCACCTGGCATGCCAGCGAGGCGAGCCGGCTGGTGGGCGGCCTGCGGCTCGATTGGCATGAGGCCGAGGACAAGCGGGCCCCGGCGGCCTCCGCCACTGCGGGCCGCACGGACAGGCGTACGCTGACCAGCGGCTTCCTGCGCCACGAGCGTGATTTCGGCGTGGGGGGCACGTGGTACGCCGGCATCGGCCATGCCGAGCGCTTCCCAGATTACTGGGAGCGCATGAAGGCGAGCCCGGACGGCGGCAACAGTGCCTTTTTGTCCACCAAGCCCGAAAAAACCACGCAGCTCGATGTGGGCGCCAGTTGGCGCAGCGGCCCCTTCGGCCTGTCGGCCGCCGCCTTCTATGGCAGGATCGATGACTACATCCTCATCAATTGGGATCTGGGCCGGACCCGTAACGTGGATGCGGTTGTCATGGGCGGGGAGCTCGATGCCTCCTGGCAGTTTTCCACGGCGTGGCAAGGGGTCGCGAGCCTGGCTTATGTGCGCGGCGAAAACCGGACCGACGACAAGCCGCTCGCGCAGCAGCCGCCGCTCGAGGCGCGCCTGGGCCTGAACTATGCCCAGGGGGATTACTCCGCCGGAGTGCTGTGGCGGCTCGCCGCCTCCCAGAACCGCTACGACAAAGGTTCCGGAAACATCGTCGCCAACGGCAAGGACATCGGGCCCAGCGCCGGCTTCGGCGTGCTGTCCCTGAACGCCGGCTGGCGCCCGGTCAAATCCGTGCTCCTCACCGCCGGCGTGGACAATGTCCTGGACAAAACCTATGCCGAGCACCTGTCGAAGACCGGCACCTCGATCGGGGTCGACGTCTTTCCCACCGACACCCGGATCAACGAGCCGGGCCGGGTCTTTTGGCTGAAGGCGCAGATCGCACTGGATTGAGCCCGCGCCGTGCCCAGGGCCCTGGCTGCGTCCAGGGCCCTAGTCGGGCAGGCGCTCCCAGATCGTGACCTCCGAGAGCGTGTGCTGGAACTTGCGCCGGGTCTCGCGTATCACGAAGGGTACCTCGAGCGGGCCGGCGATCCGGCGGAAATGCCGGCCCAGGTGATCCTCGAGGCCGTCCAGGGTGGTGTAGTTCTCTGCGTCCTTTTTGAATCCGCCGATCCAGGCGGCGCGCGGCGTATGCTCCTCGAGCCAGGTATAGGGCGAGGTGACCATCAGCAAGCCGCCGGCCACGATGCGCGTGTGGATCTGGTCGAGGAACTTGGCCGGATCGTACAGGCGGTCGATCAGGTTGGCCGCCAGCACCAGGTCATAACCGGTGAACTGGGTCTTGAGATTGCAGGCATCGCCCTGGTAGAACTCCACGCGGTCGACCGTCTCCGCGAGGTCCAGTTCGGCGAGCGAGCGCGCCTTATAGGACACCAGCTCGCCCTCGTCGACCAGCGTGTAGCGCAATTGGCCAGTCTGGATCAGTTGCACGCCCTGGCTGATGAAGCGCGCCGAGAAATCGACGCCCGTCACCGAATCGAAGGCGCGCGCCAGCTCGAAGGCCGCGCGGCCCGAGGCGCAACCCAGGTCCAGGGCGCGGCGGCGCGGCCGCTGCTCGCCCATGGCCTCGATCGCCATGGCCGCCAGCGTGCGCGGGAAGTTCGCCACCCCGAAATACTCGTCGCCATAATGGAACTCGGCGTACTCGGACATCAGCTTGTCCGTTTCGTAGTACCCGCTGGGTGCCACCGCCGGCACGTGCGACACCACATAGCGGAAGCCCGCGTGCTGGAAGAAGTGGCGCCGAAAGGCATAGCGCGAGGCGCGCACCGCCTCGTTGCCGCAGGAAATCCAGGAGCCGCCCTTGATCAGGTTATGGCGGCCGTCGAAGGTCGGCGTCGTGAAATCGTCGTAGATGGGATGCACATCGAAGCCATCGAAGGGGTAGGTGGGCGTCTCGGTCCATTGCCAGACATTGCCCACCACGTCGTACCAGTCGCCGTGCCGCCAGGTATCCACCGGGCACGACGAGTGGCCGTGGTCCAGATGGATGTTCGCATGCGCCGGCGCCTCGCCGAGGTCCTCGAGGCCGGCCTCGTCGTACAGGCGGTACCACTCGTCCTCGGTCGGCAGGCGCACGGGCTGCCCGGTTTCCGACGCCTTCCAGTTGCAAAAAGCCTTGGCCTCGTGATAGTTGACCTCGGCCGGCCAGGCCCAGGGCATCGGAATTTCCTCGGTCATCAGCCGCAGCGCCCAGCCCTGGGTTTTCTTGACCCAGAACGTGGGATGCTGCGCGTGGCTGAACGACAACCACTCGCGTCCCTCGTCGCCCCAGTTGTGGTGGTTCAAGTAGCCTCCGGCCTCCACGAACTCCAGGAACTCGGCATTGCTGACCAGGTAGCGGCTGGCCTGGAAGCCCTCGACCACCGCCTCGTGGCGACCGTACTCATTGTCCCATCCGTACTGCGGCGAATCGTAGGCCTTGCCCACCGACACCGCGCCCCGGGGCACCGGTGCCAGCGCATTGGCCGGGGCGGGTGTGGCGGTGTCGCGCCGCGGCGCCCAGGCCGCCGAGGGGCGCACGTCGCTCAGCGCCTGCTGGCGGATCAGCACCGAAGAGGTCTCGAGGTGGATGCGCTCGTGCTCGATCCCCATGATGATGGCCCACCAGGGATGGGTCCAGTTGATCGGCGACTGCAAGGGCGCGTGATCGATCAGGTCCAGGACCAGGGCGCGCACCCGGCCGCGATAGGCCCGGACCTCGGCCACGGTCGGCCAATCGTAATGGGTGTCGTCCAGATCGTCCCAGCTCATCTCGTCGACGCCGACGGCGAACATCGATTCCAGCCGGTGGTCCAGACGCTGGTCGATCATGCGCGTGAGCAGCAGTTTGTTGACGAAGAAGGTCGCCGTATGGCCAAAGTAGAAGATCAGCGGATGGCGTAGCGCGATCGGTTTGACCATATAGGCCTCCTCGGAGGCCAGGCACTCGAACAGCGACTCGTAGCGATCGAAGGTGTCCAGGAAATAATGCCGGAGCGAGGCCCGCAGCCGTTCGACATCGGGGTCGGCGAGGTTCGGCGTGCGCGAGAAGAGCGACGGGTCGGGGGCCGCCCCGGGGGCGGTGGTGGCGAGAGTCGTGGGCTTGGCGGTCGAGGGCATGGAATGTCCGTGTAGGTGTGCGTGGGCGGCGGTCGTGCTGTGTGCGCCGCGGTCCCGTCTTGCTAAGGGTACACCCGTCGGCGCCGCGGGTGCCATGATCAGTCAGTAGCCGTAGAAGCCCTCGCTGCGGATGGACGCCTCGGGGATGCCGGCCTCGGTCAGCGAATCACCCAGCGCCTCGATCATGCCTGGCGCCCCCGTGATGTAGATCCAGGGATCGCTCAGGCCGTCGATCGCCCGGCGCACGGCGGCCACGTCGATCCGGCCGCGCAGCCCCTCCCAGTGCTCGTCGGGCGCGGTGAGGGTCGCCAGCAGGCGCAGGCGCGGGTTCAGGCGCGTGAGTTCGCGCAATTCGTCGAGGAAGGCCGCATCCTCGGCGCGCCGGTTCGAGTACAGCAGCACGAATTGGTGGGGCGTGCCCGCGTGCGTGGCGTGGCGCAGCATGCTCATGTATGGCGTGATGCCGATGCCCCCGGCGATCAGCACCAGCGGCCGCCCGGCCGCCTCCGGCAGGGTCAGCTTGCCGTAGGGGCCGCCGAATCGTAGCGCCGCCTGTGGCGCCAGCGCCGATAACGCCTGTTTGTAGGGTGTGCCGCGCATGCGGGTCGCCACACATAGCGTGTCCTCATGCGGGGCGCTGACGAGTGAAAAGGTGTGCTTGAGGGGCGGGGTGTCGGCCCCGGCGTCCGGCGATTGTGGCAAGGTCAGCGAAATCGTCTGTCCGGGTGCGAAGACGAAGCCCTCCGGCTTGGAGAATCGAAAGGCCGAGGTGTCGCGGGCGACCGCGCTGCAGTCGATCAGGCGGGTGTCATAGGTGGGCATGGGTGCTCCTGTTTTGGTTTGCGGACGGCCTGTCGCGGCGTGCTGTTCCCGGCGGGGGAGGGTGCGGCCGCATCATATTCTCGGTGTATGGGATGCACGTCGCGCGCCTGGCGTTCCCGGGCCATGATACGCCGGGGGGACTGAACTCTGAGCGAAGGAAGCCTTTGCCACGCCTTGACCCCTGCAACATCAGGGATGACCCTGACTAAGCGGCCGAAATGCGTCACAATACTCGTTTTCCTTGCACACGATGGAATGCCTCATGACCCGGATCGTCTTGTTCGAAAACATTCACCCCAGCGCCAAAGAGGTATTCGTGGCCTCGGGCTTCGACGAGGTGATCACGTATCCCGGCGCGCTGACTGGTGCTGAGTTGCGCGAGGCTTTGCGCGGCGCCCATATCGCCGGAATCCGCTCGCGTACACACCTCGACCAGGCGGCCTTCGCCGAGGCGGTCGACCTGCGGGCGGTGGGCTGCTTTTGCATCGGGACCAATCAGGTCGATCTCGAAAATGCCGCCTTGAAGGGCATCCCGGTGTTCAATGCGCCGTTCTCCAACACGCGTTCGGTGGCCGAACTGGTGCTGGGCGAGGCCATCCTGCTGCTGCGCCGCATCCCCGAAAAGAACGCCCGGGTCCACGAGGGTTTCTGGGACAAGTCCGCCGAAGGCGCCTACGAGGCGCGCGGCAAGACCCTCGGGATCGTCGGCTATGGCAATATCGGCTCACAGGTCGGCATTCTGGCCGAGTCGGCCGGCATGCGGGTGCTCTATCACGACATCGAGGCCAAGCTCCCGCTGGGCAATGCGCATGCCACTTCGTCACTAAAGAAATTCCTCGCCCAAGCCGACGTGGTCACCTTGCACGTGCCCGGCGGCAGGGACACCGCCAACCTGATCGACGCCGAGGCGATCGCCGCCATGAAGCCCGGTGCCATCCTCATCAATGCATCGCGGGGCACGGTGGTCGACATCCCGGCCCTGCATCGGGCGCTGAAATCCGGCCATCTCTCGGGCGCGGCCATCGACGTGTTTCCGCTCGAGCCCAAGAGCCGCGACGAGGCCCTCGACAGCCCGCTGCGCGGCATGCACAACGTCATCCTGACCCCGCACATCGGCGGCAGCACGCAGGAATCCCAGGAAAACATCGGCCGCGAGGTTGCGGAAAAACTCAAGCGCTTCATCACCAGCGGCACCACCAAGGGCGCGGTCAATTTTCCCGAGATTCCCTACCATGAGCAGGCTGGCGCCGCCCGCATCATCCACATCCACCAGAACGTTCCGGGCGCCATGGGCGCGCTCAGCAATCTGATGGGCGAGTACGGCCTGAACATCGTCAGCCAGCAGCTCCAGACCCGCGGCAAGATCGGCTATGCCATCACCGACGTCGACGGCGATGTCACCGACCAGGTGATCGAGGGCCTGCGCGCCCATCCCATCACGATCCGCTGTAACCTGGTCTGAGGAATACCCCCCTCCCGGCGGCCATGACCGTGCCGCCCGAGGGGGTATTCATTCCCGCGCGCCGGCCATATACTGGCCAGACCAGTTTCCCGACTGTCCCAGCCGACGGGTGAGCTCGCCGGAATGACTCTCTATTCGGGTTGGGTATATTGATGTAGATCAGTACCCAGGTCGTCCGTGAGGGTTATGGTGAGGGACCTTCAAAAAGGAGCGCGGCATGAGCCAGCCCCCCTCCCTCAGGACGGCCAGCCGCCGACGTCTGCTGACGGTCTGGACCCCAGAGGATCGCGCATTCTGGGTCCGCGAGGGCCATGCGATCGCAAACGTCAATCTCTGGATCTCCATCCCGGCGCTGTTCCTCGCCTTTGCCGTCTGGCAAATGTGGAGCGTCGTCGCGGTCAACCTGCCCAATCTCGGATTCCAGTACAGCGAAAACCAGCTCTTCTGGCTCGCGGCCCTGCCCGCGCTCTCGGGGGCCACGCTGCGAATCTTTTATTCCTTTATGGTGCCGGTGTTCGGCGGGCGGCGCTGGACGGCGCTCACCACGGCCAGCCTGCTGCTGCCCACGATCGGCGTGGGCCTCGCGATCCAGGATCCGGCGACACCCTATTCGACGATGCTGGTCCTGGCGCTGCTATGCGGCCTGGGCGGCGGGAATTTCTCGTCCTCGATGGCCAACATCAGCTTCTTCTTTCCCAAGGAACGCAAGGGCTCGGCCCTGGGGTTGAACGCGGGCTTGGGAAACCTCGGCGTCTCCTCGGTCCAGTTCCTCGCGCCCATCGTGATCACCATCGGCATGCTCGGCCCATGGGCTGGCGGCCCACAGCAGGCGCGGCTCTCGGGGATGCAGGGCGGGCCGATCGAGGTCTGGGCCCAGAATGCGGCCTTCATCTGGGTCCCCTTCATCCTCATCGTGTCCATGCTGGCCTGGGTGGCGATGCATGACATCGCCGATGCCAGGGCCTCGTTCTCCGAGCAGGCGGTGATCTTCCGGCGCAAGCACAACTGGATCATGTGCTTTCTGTACCTGGGGACCTTCGGTTCGTTCATCGGTTTTTCGGCGGGCTTTCCGCTGCTGATCAAGCTCCTTTACCCTGAAGTCCGACCGCTGCAGTACGCGTGGCTGGGGCCTTTGGTGGGCGCCTTGGCCAGGCCGTTCGGCGGCTGGCTCTCGGACCGCATCGGCGGTGCGCGCGTGACGGCCTGGACCTTTGCGCTGATGGCGCTGGCGGTGGTCGGCGCGATGATGGCCTTGCCCGGTGCCGGGTCCCCCGGCAGTTTCGGTGGATTCCTGCTGGCCTTCCTGCTGCTGTTCTTTTTGTCGGGCATCGGCAACGGCTCGACCTTCGCCATGATTCCGCCGATCTTCAACACCTTGGCCCAGCGCCGCCTCTCCGGCGAGCGGGCCGAGGCCGAGGGCGCGCGGGAATCGGCCGCGGTGCTGGGGTTCAGCGGCGCGATGGGCGCCTACGGCGGATTCTTCATCCCCAAGAGCTTTGGCACCTCGATCGAGTTGACGGGTTCGCCCTACGCGGCCCTGGTGTTCTTCGTGGTGTTTTACGTGGTCTCCATCCTGGTGACCTGGTGGTACTACGCCCGCCGCGGGGCCGAGGTGCCCTGCTGAAGCGCCCCCGGCGGCGCCCATCGCGACTCAACAAGGAACGGAGCGAACATCGTGAGCCATTTCATTGATCGTCTCAAATACTTCACCCGAACCTCCGAGCCGTTCTCCGACGGCCACGGCAGCGTGGTCCACGAGGACCGGACCTGGGAGGACGCCTATCGCAATCGCTGGCAGCACGACAAGATCGTCCGTTCCACGCACGGGGTCAACTGCACCGGCTCCTGTTCCTGGAAGATCTACGTCAAGGGCGGGATCGTGACCTGGGAAACCCAGCAGACCGACTACCCCAGGACCCGGCCGGGCATGCCCAATCATGAGCCCCGGGGCTGTCCGCGCGGCGCTTCGTTCTCCTGGTACTTGTATAGTGCCAACCGGGTCAAGTATCCGATGCTGCGCGGGCGGCTGGCGCGTCTGTGGCGCGAGCAGCGCAAGACCCTCGATCCCGTCCAGGCCTGGGAGGCCATTGTCACGGACCCCGAACGCGCGGCGCAGTACAAGACCATGCGCGGCCTGGGCGGCTTCGTGCGCTCGGACTGGGACGAGGTCAACGAGCTCGTCGCCGCCGCCAACATCTATACGATCAAGCGCTACGGGCCGGATCGGATCGCCGGGTTTTCGCCGATTCCGGCCATGTCGATGGTCTCCTATGCCTCGGGCAGCCGCTACCTGTCGCTGCTGGGCGGCACGGTGCTGAGCTTCTATGACTGGTACTGCGACCTGCCGCCGTCCAGCCCGCAGACTTGGGGCGAGCAGACCGACGTCAGCGAGTCCGCCGATTGGTATAACTCCAGCTTCATCATGTTGTGGGGCTCGAACGTGCCCCAGACCCGCACACCGGACGCGCACTTCATGGTCGAGGCGCGTTACCGCGGCGCCAAGGTCGTCTCGGTGTTTCCCGACTATGCCGAGGGGGCGAAGTTCGGCGACATCTGGCTGCATCCCAAGCAAGGCACGGATGCCGCGCTGGCCCTGGCCATGGGCCACGTCATCCTCAAGGAATTCCATCTGGCGGGGCGCAGCCCCTACTTCGACGGCTACTGTCGCCAGTACACCGACATGCCGTTCCTGGTGCGCCTGGTGCGTCAGGGCGACCGCTACGTGCCCGAGCGCATGGTCCGCGCCTCGGACTTTGCCGATCGCCTGGGGCAGGACAACAACCCGGAATGGAAGACCGTCGCCTATGACGAGCGCACCGGCGAGATCATCGTGCCGCAGGGCTCCGTCGGCTTTCGCTGGGGGCAAGCCGAGGACGGGGACGCCGGCAAGTGGAACCTCGAGCTCAAGGACGCGCGCGGCCATGAGGTCATGCCGCGCCTGACGCTGCTGGGCTCCCAGGACGAGGTGGTGCCCGTGGCCTTCCCGTATTTCGGCGGGCGGCATCACGACTATTTCCAGGGCACCGACCATGACGAGGTGCTGGTGCGCAATCTGCCGGCCCGGCGGATCCGGACCGTCGAGGGCGAGATCCTGGTGGCAACGGTCTTCGACCTGTTCGTCGCCAACTATGGCATCGATCGGGGGCTGGGCGGCGACAACACCGCCGCGTCCTACGACGACGACGTGCCCTACACCCCGGCCTGGCAGGAGCGCATCACCGGCGTCAAGCGTGCCGACGTCATCACCGTGGCGCGCCAGTTCGCCGAGAACGCCGACAAGACCCGAGGCAAATCCATGGTCATCCTGGGGGCCGGCCTGAACCACTGGTACCACATGGACATGGCCTATCGCGGCATCATCAACCTGGTCGCGATGTGCGGCTGCGTCGGCCAGTCCGGCGGCGGCTGGTGCCATTACGTGGGCCAGGAAAAACTGCGGCCCCAGACGGGCTGGACGATGCTGGCCTTCGCCCTGGACTGGCTGCGTCCGCCGCGCCACATGAACGGCACCTCGTTTTTCTATGCGCACACCGATCAATGGCGCTACGAGCGGCTGCAGGTCTCGGAATTGCTGTCGCCGCTGGCCGATGCGTCGCGCTACGAGGGCAGCCTGATCGACATGAACGTGCGCGCCGAGCGCATGGGCTGGCTGCCGACCGCGCCCCAGTTGCAGACCAATCCGCTGACGGTGGTGCGCGAGGCGCGCGCCGCGGGCGTCGATCCGCGGGATTATGTGGTGCAGGGCCTGCGCGATGGGCGCCTGAAGTTCGCCTGCGAGGACCCGGACCACCCCGACAATTTTCCGCGCAATATGTTCGTCTGGCGCTCCAATATCCTGGGCTCGTCGGGCAAGGGCCACGAGTATTTCCTCAAGCACTTGCTGGGGACCCAGCACGGGGTGCAGGGCAAGGACCTGGGCGAGGACGGCGGGGCCAAGCCCCTCGAGGTGGCCTGGCACGACCAGGCCCCGCAGGGCAAGCTCGACTTGCTGGTGACGCTGGATTTCCGCATGTCCACGACCTGCCTGTATTCCGACGTCGTGCTGCCGACGGCGACCTGGTACGAAAAGAACGACCTCAACACCTCGGACATGCACCCGTTCATCCACCCCTTGTCGGCCGCTGTCGACCCGATCTGGGAATCGCGCAGCGACTGGGAAATCTACAAGGATCTGGCACGGAAGTTTTCTGAACTTGCGGCCGGGGCCGGGCTCGACGACGAGGACCTGGTCATGCAGCCCATGCAGCACGACTCCCCGGGCGAGCTTACCGATCCGTTCAGCGTGCGTGACTGGCGAAAAGGCGAGTGCGATCCGATACCCGGCAAGACCATGCCCAACCTGATGGTCGTGAACCGGGACTATGCCAATGTGTACAAGCGCTATACCGCGCTGGGACCCCTGGCCGAGACGCTGGGCAACGGTGGCAAGGGCATCGCCTGGGACACCAAGGACGAGGTGCGGTTCCTCGGCGATCTCAACGACCGCGAGCGCGCGGACGGCGCGAGCCGGGACCGGCCGCGCATCGATTCGGACATCGATGCTTGCGAAACCATTCTTGCGCTCGCGCCCGAAACCAATGGCCATGTCGCGGTCAAGGCCTGGGCGGCCCTCTCGAGGATCACCGGCCGCGACCACACCCACCTGGCGAAATCCAGCGAGCATGAAAAAATCCGCTTTCGCGACTTGCTGGCCCAGCCGCGCAAAATCCTGTCCTCGCCCACGTGGTCCGGCCTCGAGTCCGACAAGGTCAGCTACAGTGCGGGCTACACCAATGTGCACGAGCTCATACCCTGGCGCACGCTCACCGGCCGCCAGGAGCTCTACCAGGACCACCCCTGGATGCGCGATTTCGGCGAGGCCCTGTGCGTCTACCGGCCGCCGGTCGATACCAAGACCATCCGCCCCATGCTCGAGCAGAAGTTCAGCAATGGCAATCCCCACGTGGTGTTGAACTTCATCACGCCGCACCAGAAATGGGGAATCCACTCGACGTATTCCGACAACCTCATCATGCTGACGCTCTCGCGCGGCGGCCCCATCGTCTGGATGTCCGAGATCGACGCCGCCAAGGCGGACATCGTCGACAACGACTGGATCGAGGTCTTCAACGTCAACGGCGCGCTGGTCGCTCGCGCGGTGGTCAGCCAGCGCGTGCCCGAGGGCATGACCATGATGTACCACGCACAGGAAAAGCTGGTGCACATCCCGGGCTCCGAGATCACCAAGGGGCGCGGCGGCATCCACAATTCGGTGACGCGCACGGTGCTCAAGCCCACGCACATGATTGGCGGCTATGCGCACCTGTCCTATGGCTTCAACTACTACGGGACCGTGGGTTCGAATCGCGACGAGTTCGTCGTGGTGCGCAAGGTCCGCAAGGTCGACTGGATGGACGAATCGCACGAGCTGTCCGTGCATTCGCAGGCTTGAAGGGGGTCGCATGAAAATTCGCGCGCAAGTCGCCATGGTTCTGAACCTGGATAAGTGCATCGGCTGCCACACGTGTTCGATCACCTGCAAGAACGTATGGACCTCCCGCGAGGGTATGGAATATGCATGGTTCAACAACGTAGAAACTAAACCAGGGATCGGCTACCCCAAGGATTGGGAAAACCAGGACCGCTGGAACGGCGGCTGGCGCCGCCGCGCCAATGGGCGCATCGAGCCGCGTCAGGGGGGCAGGCTCAAGCTGCTCTCGCGCATTTTCGCCAATCCGAACCTGCCGCAGGTTGACGACTACTACGAGCCGTTCACCTACGACTACGAGTACCTGCAGACCGCGCCCGAGCGCAAGACCCCGCCCACGGCGCGGCCGCGCTCGCTGATCAGCGGCCGGCGCATGGAAAAGATCGAATGGGGGCCCAACTGGGAGGAGATCCTCGGCGGCGAGTTCTCCAAGCGCTCCAAGGACTATAACTTCGAGGCGGTGCAAAAGGATATCTACGGCCAGTTCGAGAATACCTTCATGATGTACCTGCCGCGCCTGTGCGAGCATTGTCTCAATCCGACCTGCGTGGCGAGCTGTCCCTCGGGCTCGATCTACAAGCGCGCCGAGGACGGGATCGTGCTGATCGACCAGGACAAGTGCCGCGGCTGGCGCATGTGCATCTCGGGGTGTCCCTATAAAAAGATCTACTACAACTGGAAATCCGGCAAGGCCGAGAAGTGCATCTTCTGTTATCCCCGCATCGAGGCCGGCATGCCGACGGTCTGCTCCGAGACCTGCGTGGGCCGCATCCGCTACCTGGGCGTCCTACTGTACGACGCCGACCGCATCGAGGCGGCTGCCAGCGTCCCGGACGAAAAGGACCTCTACGAGGCGCAGCTCGACCTGTTCCTGGATCCGGACGACCCCGAGGTCGCTCGCCAGGCGCTGGCCGACGGCATCCCCGAGAACTGGCTGATCGCGGCCCGCAACTCGCCGGTCTACAAAATGGCCGTCGACTGGCGGATTGCCTTCCCCCTGCATCCCGAGTACCGGACACTGCCGATGGTCTGGTATGTGCCGCCGCTCTCGCCGATCCAGTCCGCGGCCAACAGCGGCCAGATCGGGACTTTTGGCCAGATCCCCGACGTGCAGTCACTGCGCATTCCTTTGCGCTATCTGGCCAACTTGCTGACCGCGGGCGATGAGGCGCCGATTGCGCGGGCGCTCGAGCGTCTGCTCGGCATGCGCGCCTTCATGCGCGCACGCACCGTCGACGGTCAAGAGCGTCTGGACATCCTCGAGCAGGTCGGCTTGTCCCTTTTTCAGGTCGAGGACATGTACCGCTACCTGGCGATCGCCGACTATGAGGACCGCTTCGTGGTGCCCACGGCGCATCGCGAGTCGGCCGAGGACGCATTCGATCTGCGTGGCGGCTGCGGCTTCACCTTCGGCAACGGCTGTTCGGACGGGACGTCGGGCGGATCCCTGTTCGGGACCAAGTCGCGCAAGGGCCGCAAGCCCACGGTCGTGTTCCTCGATCCGACGCGCACGGCATGAGGGGGCGCGCATGACAACGAACGCGACGACCTCCCCCGGGATTCCGGTGTATTCGGTGCTCTCGGCCCTGCTCGGCTATCCTGGGCAGGCGCTGCTCGGCGAGCTGCCGGCGCTGTCGGCCGCTTTGGCGCCCGATGCGCGCGAACGCCTGGCGCCGCTATTCGGTTTTCTGGCCGGCCCGGGCGACCTGATCGACCTGCAGGAACAATACGTGGCGACCTTCGACCGGCGCGCCGCGCATTCGCTGCATCTGTTCGAACACATACACGGCGAATCGCGCGACCGCGGTCAGGCCATGGTGGACCTGCGGGCCGAGTACCTGCGCCATGGGCTAGAGCCCGCGACCGCCGAGCTGCCGGACTACGTGCCCTTGTTCCTCGAGTTCCTCGGCCAGATCGACGCGGCCGAGGCGCAGGCCCTGCTGGGCGACGCCATCCATGTGCTCGCGCGGCTGGGCGACAAGCTGGCCGAGGCCGGCAGCCCTTATGCCTGCCTCTTTGCCGAGCTGCGCCGCCATACCCCCGTCGAGCCCGAGGCACTGCCCGAGCCGCCCGAGGGGGACATGGAGGAAACCATGGTGACCTTCGGTCCCGGGGCCGACGGCACCGAGCCGCCGATCATGCGCGGCGCCGGCAAGACCGACGGCGCGCAGCCCATCGTGTTCCATCCGCCGCGCCCGCGCTCGCCTCGCGGCCCCGCCGATGGCCAGTCCTAGGAGACGCCCATGAAAGCCTATTTCGATCTGTTCTTTTTCGGCCTCTACCCCTACATCGCCCTGACGATCTTTTTGCTGGGCAGCCTGGTGCGCTTCGAGCGCGAGCAATATACCTGGAAGAGCGATTCCAGCGAATTTCTGCGCCGTGGTTCGCTGAACTGGGGCAGCAACCTGTTCCACATCGGCATCATCTCTTTGTTTTTCACCCACCTGGTCGGCCTGCTGACGCCGCCGGCGGTCTACCACGCCATGGGCGTGAGCACCGAGTTCAAGCAGATCATGGCCATCGTGGTGGGCGCGATCCTCGGCCTGGTCTGCCTGGTCGGGCTGGTCCTGCTGCTGCATCGCCGCTGGATCGAAATCCGCGTGTCGCATAACACGCGCGTCTCCGACTGGGTGACTCTGCTGTGGATCCTGCTGGTGCTGGTGATCGGCCTGGTCTCGATCTTCACCTCCATCCACCACAAGGACGGTGCGGTGATGATTCAGTTGGGCGAGTGGTCGCAGCGCATCGTGACCTTCCGCGGCGGCGCGGTGGGGGCGCTCGAGGGCGTGCCCACCGTCTACCGCCTGCACATGGTGCTGGGCATGACCCTGTTCGTGATCTTTCCGTTCACGCGCCTGGTCCATGTCTGGAGCGGTTTCGCCTCGGTGACTTATCTCGGACGCGCGCGCCAGATCGTGCGCTCCCGGTAACGTAGCCCCGGAGGCGCCATGATCACCGTCAACGACATCGTCATCACCGAGGCGGCCATCCTCGAGGAAGCCGCCAGACACGCGGCCGATCCCAATCCCAGGCTCGCGGCGGGCCACGAACTGGTCCTGCGCGAGCTGGTGCGCCAGCGCGCTTTGGAGCTGGGCCTGCCAGTGGACGACGACGCCTCGGCGCTTGAGACCGTGCTGGCGCGGGACGTGCGCACGCCCGAGGCGGACGAGGCGAGTTGCCGGCGCTACTACGAAGGCCACCCCGACGAGTTCCGCGAGGGCGATCGAGTCGAGGTCCGGCACATCTTGTTCCAGGTGACCGCGGGGGTCGACGTGCAGCGCCTGCGCGGGCGCGCCAATGTCATCCTGGCTGAGCTGCATCGGGACGGCGTCGCGCATTTCACCCGCTACGCGAGGGAATATTCCAATTGCCCCTCGGGGCGTGAGGGTGGCGACCTCGGGATCCTGACACGTGGCGACGCCGTGCCCGAGTTCGAGCGGGCCGTGTTCGCCCTGCCGGCCGACAGTCTCGCGGGCGAACTGATCCAGACCCGTTTCGGTTTTCACATCGTGCGGACCGGTTACAAGGTCGAAGGCCGCCCGCTGCCCTTCGACGAGGTGCGCGAGCGGCTGGCGGACTGGCTCGAGGATGCGAGCCAGCGCCGTGCGGTGCACCAGTATCTGCGGCGATTGGTGGGCGGCGCCCGCATCGAGGGCATCCCTATGGAGGGTGCGGAATCGCCCCTCGTTCAATAGGGCGCAGGGCCCGGCGTCCTCAGCGCGCCCGCGCCGTGATCCTGGTCGGGGCCTCGGAAGGCGCCTGGGCCGCCTGGGGTGGCGGGCGCAGGACGTCGGCCAGCGTGTGCCGGTTGAGGTGGTCCATGAAGGCCTGCAGGGCGCCCGCCACGATGGGTGTCAGGCCGCAGCGTCCGCTGAGCACGCAGGTATTGTGCGGGCCCATGCATTCGACCAGCGCCAGGTCGTTCTCGGTGTCGCGGATCACCTCGCCCAGCGGGATGTCGGTGGGATCGTGGGCGAGCTGCATGCCGCCGTTCTTGCCGCGTACGGTGTGTATCCAGCCGCGCTGCGCCAGCCGGTGGGTGATCTTCATCAGGTGCGGTTCCGAGATCCCGTAGGCGCGCGCCACCTCGGCAATCGTGCACAGGCGATCCGGATGTGTGCCCAGGTGCATCAGCAGCCGGATCGCGTAATCGCTCATGTTGGTCAGGCGCATGGCAGGGTGTCCTGGGCGGTGGGGCTCAGCGGCTCGTCGCGGCGGCCGCTACGGGTGCCGGGACGACCAGGGGCTTGTCGGGACGTGGGCGGATCAGCATCGGGCCGAAGCGCCACAGGTACAGGCCCATGGACAGGATCCAGGCCGCCGCCGCGAGGTGCAGCAGATGCTGCGTGGCCGCCGAGGGCCAGAGCGCGGCCAGGCGCAGGACGACCGCCAGCACCATCAAGTAGTGGTTGGCCAGCATGCTGCCGTCCAGCGCCAGTGGGCGCCCGAGGTGGCCCAGGGCGGTGCGGTTGAGCATGCCGATGATCAGGACGCAGAAGCCCGCCATGCCGATCAGGTGGACGTGGGCCGCGTTGCGTGCGAACAGGCCGCGCGCGGTGCCCGGCTCGAGCAGGCCGCTCAGTTGCGTAGCGGCGGCCAGCAAGCCGATGCCGATGAACGCATAGCCCAGGTACAGTATCCACAGCATCGGCTTGCGCGCCACGGCGCCGGGTTTCCAGTAGACGAGCTGGGCCAGGCTGATGAGGCCGGTGAGTGCCAGGGCCGGGGCCATGAGCTTGGGCAGGTCCAGCAAGCCGGCAATCAGGGCGAACGCGCTGAACACCATCTGGACATGGCCCGAGCGCGTCAGCATGGGGATTTTCAGGCCGGGGACCATGCGCATGGTAAAGAACGGAATCACGCGCCGTGCGATCAGCAGCGCGACGATGGCCATGCCGATCAGGCCGAGATCGAAGCGGCGCATCAGCAGCGCGTAGTTGCCCTCGAGCGCGGCCAGCAGATACAGCAGGTCGGCGGCGCCCAGGGCCAGCATCAGCACCGGCAGGCCATAGTTGCGGCGGCTGCGGCCCTTGACCATGACGCGCATGAGGCTGATCGCGGCGCCCAGAAAGAACAGCAGCTCGGCGGCCGTGGCGATCCAGAAGCCGGTCATGCCGCCCGCCAGGAAACCGATGCGCGCGATGATCCACAGCACGCACAGGGCGCCGAGCGCCCGGCCCTCGAGCGGATTGAAACCGGTCCAGGTCGCGCTGGCGGTCAGCAGGAAACCCACCGCGATGGTGATGATGAAGCCCCACAGCATCTCATGCGCGTGCCAGACCACGCCCCCGAGCGGGGCCTCGAGGAGCTGGGGCGCATAAACCCACAGGGCGATCGAGACCAGGGCCCAGACCGTCCCGGCGAGGTACAGCGGCCGGAAGCCCAGCGCGAGGAAAGCCTCCATCGAGGGCCGCGTGGGCGTGGCCGCCGGCGTCTCTTCAATTTGCATCAGTCGGGACATGGTCGAACTCCGTGGGGTTCCGGTCCGGCGCGTGGCTGATCTGGTAACCGTACCAGAGGCTGCGTGCGACGCGGTGGGCGAACTCGTTGGCCTGCGCGGCAAAGGGCCGGTTGTCGAATTCGTCGGTGGTCTGGCGAAACAGGTCCAGCCAGCGCGTGAACATATCGCCCCGCAGGTCGGGGAGGGCGATGTGGCGGGGCATGGGGGTGCCGCTGTAGGACCCGGTGCGCCGCAGCAGCGAGGACCAGAAGCGCACCATGCGCTCGAGGTGCTCGTCCCAGTCGTCGATGTGGGCGTCGAAGATCGGGCCCAGGACGTCGTCCCGGCGGACCCTGCGGTAGAAGCGGTGGACGAGCGCAGTGATTTCGTCCTCGGTACAGATGTCGTTGGCAGGCATGGGGAGGGCGTCGGGTCGGTGAATTTTAAAGATTCATATTATAGTTATCTTAATGCGCTCTGCAAAGCGGGGCAGCGTCTTGCCGGGGCGGTGGCTCTAAACGAGAAAGGCCAGGACCCCGATGCCCAGCAGGGCGAATAGGGAAACCCGCCTGAGGAAGGCTTGGCGCTTGCCGGCTTTGCGGTTCAGCAGGGCGCCCAGCAGGGTTGCCGCGATTGCAAAGGGCAGCAGCATGAGGGTCCAGACGCCCTGTTGCAGGGTCAGGCCGCCGCCGAAGCCCAGCAGGACCAGGGCGGCCGACTGCCCCAGGACGAAGAACACGATGTTGGCCGCGCGCATGGCGGCGTGGGCCAGGCCACGGTCCGACAGCATGTACAGCACCACGGGTGGGCCGCCGATGCCGGCGATCGCCGTCATCGTGCCGCTCAGCAGGCCAGCCAGGATGTCCTGCAGGGGGCCGCGCCGCCCCCGGTAGTGCCAGCCGACCAGCATCAGCAGCGCGAGAATGACGACCATGAGGGAGACGGTCTTGCGCATGGTGGCGGGATCCACCCAATGCAGCATGGCCAACCCGACCGGCATGCCGAACAGCGAGGGGATGAGCAGGCGCAGCACCAGTCGCCAGTCCACTTGGCGCATGGCGTCGGGCAGGATCGGGAAATAGACGATCAGGCTGATGGCGAGCACCAGCACCAGGACGTCCGTGGGAGGCATCAGCAGGCTGAAGATCGGCGCCATCAGCAGGCCGGCCCCGAATCCGGAGAAGCCGAGCAGCATGCAGCCGGCGAAGCTTGCCGCGGCCAGGGCGAGAAAGACCGGCCAGGCTGGGAACTGCGTGATCAGCCAATCCGGGATCATGGCCGGCACCGCTTGCGGGAACCCAGTACCATGCTTTGCGGCTCCTTGCGTGGTGTTGATGAGTCCTAGATCGCGACCGGCGCGATGATCTTCGGGTGGGGATTGTAGCCGCTCAGCGTGAAGTCCTCATACTCGAAGGCGAACAGATCGGCCACCGTCGGATTCAGGTGCATGAGCGGAAAGGACCGCGGTGTTCGTCCGAGCTGCTCGCGTACTTGCTCGAGGTGGTTCAGATAGATGTGCGCGTCACCCAGTGTATGCACGAACTCGCCGGGCTGCAGGCCGGTGGCCTGTGCCACCATCAAGGTCAGCAGGGCATAGCAGGCGATGTTGAAAGGCACCCCAAGGAAAAAATCGCCGCTGCGCTGGTAGAGCTGGCAGGACAGGCGACCATCGGACACATAGAATTGGAACAGGGCATGGCATGGGGGCAGCGCCATGCGGCCGATATCGCCCGGATTCCAGGCGAGCACCATGTGGCGGCGCGAATCGGGATCGTTGCGCAGGGATTCCAGCAATCGGGCGATCTGATCGATCTCGCGGCCATCGGCGGCCTTCCAGTGCCGCCACTGATGGCCGTAGATCGGGCCCAGGTCGCCGTCCTCGGGCGCCCATTCGTCCCAGATCGTGACGCCGCGCTCCTGCAGCCAGCGGGCGTTCGTATCCCCCCGCAGGAACCACAGCAGTTCATAGATGATGGACTTCAGGTGCAGGCGTTTGGTCGTCAGCAGCGGGAAGTCCCGCTCGAGTGAGAAGCGCATCTGCATGCCGAACAGGGACAGCGTGCCGGTGCCCGTGCGGTCGGCCTTGCGCGCGCCCCGGGCCAGGATGTCCGCCAGCCGTTCGAGATACTGACTCTCGGCGGGATTGGGCCGCCCCTCGTGGCTTTCCGTCGTCACCGCTGGCCTCCTTATGCCGCGGGGTTGACCGCATCCTGCACTTCGCTTCTGAGCGCGTGCAGCAGCTCGCCTTGCACCTGGATGAAGCGCGGGCTGCTGATGAATTCCTGGGCCCGGGGCTTGGGCTCGTCGATCTCGACCGCGAGCTTCACCCGGCCCGGCCGCCGGCTCATCAACAGCACCCGGTCGGATACGAATACGGCTTCGGCCACGTCGTGGGTGATGAAAATGATCGTCGGCTGGTATTGCTGCCAGAGCTCGAGGACCAGTTCCTGCATCATCAGGCGGGTCTGCGAGTCTAGCGCGCCAAAGGGCTCGTCCATCAGGAGGACGCCGGGCTCCGAGATCAGCGCGCGGGCGATCTGCACGCGCTGCTGCATCCCGCCCGACAACTGGTACGGGTAGTGCTTCTCGAATCCCGTCAGGCGCACCGCCTGCAAGAGCTGGCGCGCGCGCTTCATATAGGTGTCCTCGGGCATGCCTCGGGACTTCACGCCCAGGGTGATGTTATCGAGCACCGTCAGCCACGGGAACAGCGACGCCTGCTGGAACACGATCGAGCGGTCCGGGCCGGGCTTGGAGACCGGCGAGCCATCCAGCAGCACGGTGCCGCTGGAGGGGCTCTCGAAGCCCGCGATCATGTTCATCGCGGTCGATTTTCCGCAGCCCGTGGGGCCCAGGATACTGATGATCTCCGCCGCCTTGATCCGGACGTTCAGTGAATCGACGGCCAGGGTCGATTCGCCGCTGTTGCCTTGCCGGGGATAGGTCTTCGAGACGTTCTCGAAAACCACCATGTCCTTGCGGAGATCCCCGTCCGCGGGGGTGTTGTGTCCAGATGGGCGAGTCTGCTTCAAGTCGTTCATTTTCATTTCTCCAGCCTCCAGTTGAAGTCAATGCTCTTATTCTTGTGATCGGGTGTACTTTGCATTGGATTTATCGGATCATATCGAAAGCCTCCCTGGATCGAACGAGACTCGAATACGACGAACATGACGACTGCGAACCTGCGAAAACTGAGCCATGTGGTGGCTCTTGGAAAATACGGAACATTCGCGCAGGCCGCCGACGCGGTGCACCTGAGCCAGCCGGCCTTCAGCCGCAGCATCCAGTCGATCGAGGAGGAGTACGACGTCAAGCTCTTCCAGCGCAGCACGCGCAAAATCGTCCCGACACCCTACGGCAAGATCGTCATCGCGCGCGCGACCAAGATCCTCCAGGAGGCCCGGGGGCTGCGACGCGACGTCGAGCTGATGAAGGCCCATGAGTACGGCGAGGTGATGATCGGCATGGGTCCGGTCCCCGCGGGGATGTTGCTGATCCCCATGGTCTCCAGGATGGTGCGCGAGCATCCAAAGATCCGCACTCATGTCGAGATCACCCATTGGCGCAATCTGTTGCGCCTGCTCGACGCCGAGCAGCTCGACCTGTTCATCGCCGATACCCGGGAATTGATGAGCAGCGACAACCTCGAGATCATCCCGCTGCCGGAATTGCACATCGGCTGTTTCTGCCGCGCCGGCCATCCGATCCTGAAATCCGGCCACAAAGTCCCGGTCGAGAAATTGCACGAATATCCCATGGGGGCGTTCCGTTTTCCGGATATCTGGGTCAATGAGGTGATGGAGGGGCTCCGCTTCAAGAGCGATCCTCGCACACTCCTCGGCTTCGAATGTGACAATCTGTTGGTGCTCGAACAAGTGGCGCTGTCGACCGACATCATCGTCCTCGGGCCCGCCTCAGCCTTCCGGGCGCGTGGTGGTGAAAACAGGCTGGTTGAAATCAAGCTGAACCCCCCGCTCCAGATATACACACATTTCGGCATCGTCGTTCCCAAAGAGCGGATGCGCTCTCCGGCGGCCGAGCGCTTCATCCAGTACGCGCTCGAGGAAATGCCGCAGTCAACAAAACGCGTCGCCCGGCGGCCCGCTTCATGAGCCGGGCTTGGGTTTTTTCCGGGCCCGGGGCTTGATGCGCACGACCTTTGGATCGGTGCCCTCGTAGTAGTTGATCCAGGACGAGGTGCCGCGCGTGCCATCGACCGCCGGCACCAGGACCTCTTCCAGTTCCTTGAGGCGGCCGGTCGCCTTGGCGAGGCGGTACTTCCGGTTGTGGACGCATTCGCGGTCCTTGAACTCGCAAACGTTATCGTCCGTTCCCGAACAGGGGCCGTTGGCCAGGCCTTTCGGGCAGGTCTCCGGGCACACGTAGTTCAGGTGCTCGATGCGACAGAATCCGCAGGTCTCGCATCCGAGCGCGGCCGATTTCGTCATGTGCTCGAACTTCAGCAGCGCGCGTTTGCCGGGCTGCGTCGAGTTGACCGCGCGCATGAGGGGCTTGAGCACCTTGGCGCCGATCGCGTCCGGGTCGAACATGGCCTGGTGGATCCGCGACATGCGCGTGTACTTGGCCATTTCCTCCCCGGAGGGGCCCACTTGCCCCAGGTCGGGCAGGGCATCCAGGCTGCCAGGGGCGGGGCGCTCGCCGTTGAACATGTACAGGCCGCCCGGGGGGTTGAAGACCACCTGCCCGCCATCGGGCAGGCGGTTGATCTCGGCCCAGGCCTGGTCCCAGGCGTCGCGGCTGGTGATGGTCTGTTCCAGTTCCTCGACCAGGTCAATCATCTCGGACAGGGATTCGTAGGTCTCCACCCCGCTCAATTGCACCCCGGCGTAGCCCATGAGCTTGACGCCCACGACCTGCATGGCCAGGCGCCGATGGTAGAAGCCGCGGGCCTTTTCCTTGCCCCCGCCGTATTCTTCCGTGATCAACGCAAACAGGCTGTCGGACATATACACCCCGGGCAGCCGGCCCGAATGGATGCCGCGCGCCCAGCCAATGGAGGGCAGCAGGAGGTTGGCGACAATCGGGACATCGAAGCCGCGCGCGTCCCGATACCAGATCAGCTCCTCGAACTTGCGCATGTCCCAACTGCAGTTGGTGATGAGGTAGTCGGTGCCCGCGCCGATCTTCTTGACCATCTTCAGGTACTGGTTCGCGAGTTCCTCCTCGCGGTACTTGAACGGTGACATGGCCGTGGCGACGGTGCAGTCGGGGTCCATGCCCTTGGCATCCCGGACCGCCACCACCGACTCGTGGTAGCGGGTGCGCCCCGGGCGGGTGGGCTCCATGACTCGGTCGCCGGTCACCAGCAGCAGGTTGCACAGCCCCGCCTCCAGGGCGCTGCGGATCACGCCGACCGCTTCAGCGGGCAGCCGATCCTTGCCCGCCAAGTGCAGCAGCGGTACCAAGCCGCTGGCCTCGGCCGCGATCTTGCCGCATTCCACGGTGCTGAAGCATGCCGTGGACTTGACCCGGTCGCCGATATTGACCCCGCGCATGCGCGAATCGCGCCCGACCAGCTCGGCGTTGCGCGCCAGCTCGTCCAGCGCCTTGACGCCATCGCTGAGCAGGGCCGGCACGTGCTCCAGGGTGTAGAGGAACCGACCATCGCGCAGCCCCTCTCGTATCGCGTTTCTGTAAGCCATGTCTGTGCGCCTTCAACGGTCCGGATGCCGGGGGGGCGTCGCGGCGCCCTCGCAAAGGGCGAGGAAGCGCTGGTGCTCCTCGGAGGTCATGTGCTGCGTGGTCTCCGCCAGTGGATAGCGGCCCGTCAGGACATGCTCTTTGTAGGTCCGCAGGCCCTGCGCGATGACGGCCGAGATGTTCACGAACACCTTGGCCTGCTTGGGACGCGGGAACGCGCTGTAGCCGACGGCGTCGCCCGTGCCGATGTACATGCCATCGGGCGAGGGTCCCGAACTCACGCTGACGATCGGAACCGGCAGGGTCCGCGCCAGGTACTGCGTGATCTCGAACGGCACGTACTCCAGGATGATCGCAAAGGCCCCGGCCTCGACGAACGCCCGCGTGCTGTCCACGATCGTCGCCGCCTCCACCGCGTCGCGGCCCTTGAAGCCGTAGCCGCTTTGCTCGAGCTTGCGCGAGGCTTGCATGCCCATGTGCCCGACGACGGGGATGCCGGCGCGCACGATTTCCGCCACGTGCCGCGCGGTATGACGGTTGCCCTCGCACTTGACCGCGTCGGCGCCGCCCTCGCTGATCAGGCGGGCGGCATTGCGGATCGACTCCTGGATCGAGAGGTTGTAGCTCATGTACGGCATGTGCGCCACTTTCATGCCGTACTTCACGACCCGGTTGACCGCCTGGCTGAGGACGAGTTGCTCCTCGAAGCGAACGGTCAGCGGCGTGGGGTGCCCCAGCAGGGACATGGGGCCCGCGTTGCCGTTGATCATCAGGTCGAATCCGACTTCGTCGGCGATGGCGGCCATGGGCGCATCATAGGCGGCGATGCAGACCAGGGGCTCGCCGCGCTGCTTTTTGGCGAGCACGGACTTCACGGTGACTTTCTTGCGTATGGCTTCAGTCATTGCATGACCTCCCGTTGACAGGCCCTATTTCACCAAGTCGAGGAATTTTTCGTGCTCTTGCGCAGTCATGTTCTGCGTGAACTCGATGTTCGGATAGCGACCGTCGAGCACTTGCGTCTTGTATTCCCGCAGGCCCTGTTGGATGAGGGGGCGCACGTCCACGAAAGAGCCTTCGTGCTTGGGGCGCGGGAACGCGCTGTAGCCCACCGCGTCGCCGCTGATCAGGTAGATGCCGTCGGGCGAGGCGCCGCCGCCCACGCTGATGACGGGCACCGGCAGGGTCTTGGCAAGGTACTGCGTGATCTCGACCGGCACGTATTCGATGATCATGGCAAAGATGCCGGCGTCCACGAACGCACGCGCGTCTTCGACGATCTTGAACGCATCCTCGGCCGAACGGCCCTTGAAACCATAGCCGCTTTGCTCGAGTTTGCGCGAGGCCTGCATGCCCATGTGACCCATGACCGGGATGCCGGCGCGCACGATTTCGGCGACGTTCTTGGCGGTGTGCTGATTGCCTTCGCACTTGACGGCGTCCGCGCCGCCCTCGCTGATGAAGCGCGCCGCGTTGCGCACGGCTTCCTCGGCCGAAATGTTGTAGGTCATATAGGGCATGTGGCCCACGGTCATGGCGTACTTCGTCATCCGGCTCACCGCCTGGGTCAGGATGAGTTGTTCCTCGAAGCGCACGGTCAGCGGCGTGGGATGCCCCAACAAGGACATGGGACCCGCATTGCCGTTGATCAGCAGGTCGAATCCGATCTCGTCGGCGATGGCGGCCATGGGGGCGTCGTAGACCCCGAGGCTGACGATCATCTCGCCTTTTTCCTTCTTGTTCAACAGTTGCTTGATAGTGGTTTTCTTACGCTTTTCGGTGCTCATTTCCTGTGTCTCCAGTAGCGCGGTGATGTCGATGAGGCTGCTGCGCGGCATGCCCAGCGCCATGTCCCGTGGATGCGCGATCATGGAATCTCCGTGATTGCGCGGCCATGAAATCGGGTGGTGGGGCATGGCACGAAGGCAGACTAGCATCGCGATCGCCATACATCCAATGCATTATTTTTTCGATTTTGATGCAGTCAACGCATTTCTATTCCGGCCTCTCGGGGCGCCCCAGCGGGAAACGTCCGGCGGGTTGGTAAATTGCAGTTAACGCATTGAATTGTTGAAAACAATGCATTGGATGTATAGAAACCCCGATGATAATCTGGCCCCATCGCAAGTTTCAGAATCACTTCGAAAGGCCCCAGCGCCGTAGAACAGGACCTATCCGGTATGAGCCAGAATCCAGTCGCCCGACGCAAGCGCGTGACCCCGAATGCCATACGAGGCCGCAAGAACGGCGCGGATCCCATTACGCTGGTGTCGGCATATGACTATCCGTTCGCCCGCTGCGCGGACGAGGCCGGCATCGACATCATTTTTGTGAGCGATGCACTTGCCAGCGTCGGGCTGGGGCGCAACGACACCCTGTCGGTCACGATCGACGAGATGATCCACCACACCAAGGCGGTCAAGGCGGGTTCGGGCAACAGCCTCGTGCTCGCGACCTTGCCCTATCTGTCCTATCCGAACCCTCGCGAGGCGATTGCCTCGGCCAGTCGGCTGGTCAAGGAGGGCGGCGCCAACGCCATCGAGATCGAGGGCTGCGCCGATTTGGCGCCCACCATCAATGCCCTGGTCGACAGCGGCATCGCGGTGGTGGCGCACGTGGGCCTGACCAAGAAGGTCGCCGCGCGCACCGGCAGCTATCGCACGATGGGCATGGATGCCCAGTCGGCGCTGGAGACGGTCGAGGATGCGATGGCGCTCGCCGATGCCGGCGCCTTCGCCGTCATCCTGGAGTGCATCCCCGATCGCCTCGCCCAGCTCATCACGCAATTGCTGGGCGTGCCGACGATCGGCATCGGCGCAGGTCCCTATTGCGATGGCCAGGGGCTGGTCAGCCAGGACATGCTGGGTTTGTTTGACAAGTTCGTTCCCAAATTCGTGCAGCAGTTCGCCCATCTGGGCCATGCGGCGATCGAGGGTTATGCCCGCTTTCGAGACAGCGTCGGCCAGCGCCAGTTCCCCGCCCCGCAGCATACGGTGCAGGCGGACGACCGGGTGCTTGCCGACATGTTGCAGTACCTGCGCTCCCTCGATGGGAACGCATCTTTCAGCCATGCGCAGCCGGGCGGTTTCACGGCCGCGGCGTAGGCGGCGATTCTAGTGTCGTACCCCTTTACTTAAATCATCACTTTCGAGGTGGAAAAAATGGCAAATGACGGTCACATCGCTCTGGGACTGGTAGAGACGCGCGGCCTGGTGGGCGCAATCGAGGCGGCTGACGCCATGGTGAAGGCGGCCAACGTGTCGCTGTTGGGCAAGGAGATGATCGGCGGCGGCTTCGTCACCGTGATGGTCCGTGGCGACGTCGGCGCGGTCAAGGCGGCCACCGACGCCGGCGCGGCGGCGGCCAAGCGGGTCGGCGACCTGGTCTCGGTCCACGTCATCCCGCGCCCGCACGGCGATCTGTCCTCGGTCCTGCCGGCGCGCGCCACCGCGTCCTCTCAAGCCAAGTGACGGCCATGGCGACGAACAACAGCAATCTACAACTGCGGGCGTTCTTCTACATCGACCGGATGCAGGCCCAGTACGCGGCATACTTCGGCACCGTCACGTCCGGGGACATTCCGGTTGCGGGAATGGCCCAGCTCTACGTCGAACTGGCGCCTGGCAACGAGGTGTTCCGCATCGTCGACATGGCGCTCAAGGCCACAGACGTCAAACCCGGGGTCCAGATCGTGGAGCGCGAGTTCGGCGTCCTGGAGGTGCACTCGGAGTCCCAGGAGTCCGTGCGCGAGGCCGGTCGCGTGATCCTGGAGCGCCTGGGCATGCGGGAAGAGGACCGGATCCGGCCCAAGGTCGCCTCGGTGCAATTGATCACCAATGTATCGCCATACCAGGCGCAGTTGATCAACCGCTCGCGGCGCGGCCACATGCTGGTGCCGGGCGAGGCGCTGTACGTGCTGGAGGTGACTCCGGCCGCGTACATCGACCTCGCGGCGAACGAGGCCGAGAAATCAGCCAACGTGCGCCTCATCCGCCTGCAGGACGTGGGCCGCTTTGGCCGCTTGTTCATGGCCGGCACCGAAGCCGAGGTCCGCACTGCGCAACTGGCATCGATCGCCGCCATCGAGAATCTCACCGGCGTCGATAAATGACCGCCGGTTGATCGAACAGGACACTAGTCATGCTGATATGCCGAACCATAGGGATGGTGGTCTCCACCATCAAGCAAGACGCGCTGGCCAGCAGCAAGCTGCTGCTGGTGCGGCGCACGGCCGCCAATGGCGACGCCATTGGGGAACCCTTCGTCGCGATCGACACGGTCGGCAGCGGCGAGGATGAGCTGGTGCTGGTCGCCGTCGGCAGTGCCGCCCGCGAGACTGAACGGACCCGCGGCGGCCCGGTGGATGCCGCGATTGTCGGAATCATCGACTCGACCTCGGGTGGCGGCAAGCTGACGTTCTCGAAGTCCGGCGCTCCGCGCAAATCGCGGTAACGGCAGGCGCAACCCGTAGGAGAAAGCGGTGTCACAACAAGAGTACGACAAGGACTTGAGGTCCGTGCAGCAGGCGCGCCGCCTGCTGGAACAGTGCCGGGCCGCCCAGCGGCAGTTCGCCTCGGCCAGTGCGGCGCAGGTCGATGCGATCTGCCAGGCCATGTCCGAGGCTGCCTATCAGGAGGCCTCGCGCCTGGGACTGATGGCGCACGAGGAAACCGGCTATGGCAACCCGGACCACAAGACCATCAAGAATCAGCATGCGGCGAAAGCGGTCTGGGAGTCGATTCGCGGCATCCAGACCGTGGGCGTGGTGTCGCGCGACGAGGCGCGCAAGGTCATGACCATCGCCGAGCCCATGGGTGTGGTGGCCGCTCTGACGCCCAGCACGAATCCGACTTCCACGGCGATCTTCAAGTCTTTGATCGCCGTCAAGGGGCGCAATGGGATCGTGATCTCGCCCCATCCCTCGGCCGCCCGCTGCACACAGGAGGCGGTCCGCATCGTGGCCGCCGCCGCCGAGCGCGCCGGCGCGCCCCGGGGCCTGATCGTCTGCCTCGAGGAGCCGACGCTGCAGGCCACGCAGGAGCTTCTGCGGCATTACGCGGTTACCGTGATCCTGGCGACCGGCGGCGGGCCGATGGTGCGCGCCGCGCACAGCACCGGCAAGCCGGCCTATGGCGTCGGTCCGGGCAATGTGCCGGCCTGGGTCGACCGCTCGGCTGACATCCGCAAGGCCGCGCGCGACCTGGTGTGGAGCAAGTCCTTCGATTGCAGCTTGATCTGCGCCACCGAGCAAACGGTCGTTGCCGACCAGGCGATCGCACAGGATCTGCGCCGCCATATGGAGGATGCCGGCGCGTACTGGGTGGACGAGGCGCAGGCGGCGCGTTTGGGCGAACTCTTGTTTCGTCCCGACGGCGGCATGAACACCCGCTCCGTGGGCCAGAGCGCGCAAGCCCTGGCCAAGGCGATCGGCCTGGCGGTTCCCGAGACGGTCAAGGTGCTGGTGGCCCCTCTGGGCGGCGTAGGCGCGCAGCATCCGCTGTCGCGCGAGAAGCTGACCTCGGTGCTGGGCTTTATCACCGCGCCGGATGCGCGCCAAGGTTTGGAGACCTGCCTGTCGATCCTGAAGTTCGGCGGCGATGGGCACACGGCGGTCATTCATTCCCAGGACCGCGCGCAGGTTGAGGAAATGGCATTGCGCCTGCCGGCGTTCCGCATCGTGGTCAATTCAATGTCCACCTTGGGCAGCGTCGGCCATACCTGCGGTTTCGCGCCGTCCTTCACTCTGGGGACAGGCGGCATCGGCGGAGCGATCAGCGGCGACAACATCACGGTCACGCACCTGATCAACATCAAGCGTGTGGGCTGGGAGCTGGTGTCCTGGACGCCGCCTGATGCCGAGGCGGCCGCGCGGTCCGATGCGCGCGGCCCGCGGCACGCGGATGCGCAGGACGTGGATGCGATCGTGCGTGGGGTGCTGGATCGGCTCAAGGCCGCCGGGGCGACCCACGGCCAGGCCTCTTGACGGGGTAGCGCCATGGCCTATTTTCACCCCCCCCAAGAGCGTCCACGCCGCGTCAAGCGCTTCCTCACCGTGCGTGACATCGAGGACGCAGCGGCGAGCGGCTGCCGCGAGATCGTCCATGTGGACGATCTGGTGATCACCGATGCGGCGCGCGAGGCGGCGCACGATCTGGGCGTGGCGATCGTCAAGCCAGATCCGGCGCGGTCCGCGTCTCCGCCGCCCACGCCCACGCCGGCATCCGCATCCGCGCCGCCGGTCGGCCAGCCGTTCACGCCGGCCCCGCAGCAGGCGGTTCCGCCACTGCAGGCTGCACCGGCGCCATATGCCGCGTCGCGGCCTCCCGCGGCGTCCGCCGCCTTCATGCCGCCTCCGGGCGCCCATGCCGATGAGCACCCGCTCGTCCAGGATCTGGCGCGCGCGATCCACGCCCGCTGGCGTCCGGTGCGGCGGCGCCAGCGACAGCTTCTCGCCTAAACCCGATGGAATCCATGCCATGACAGCCCATTCCACGCCTTACTACGATCCCCCCGTGCGTTTTCGCGAGGTCTACACCCGCGCGGACATCGACGCCCTGGTCAACAGCGGCCAGACCGCCCTGACTCTCGGCGAGCGCGGCACGATCACCGACGAAGCCCGGGAGCACGCCCTCAAGCTCGGGATCGTCATTCAGCATGCGGACCAGAAGCCCCGGGCGGGCGCGACCCAGCCGCGATCCGCGCCGCCGCAGGCTTCTACAGCCCCCGTGCCTGCCCGCGTGCAGGCGCCTTCCTCGCCGGCCCGTCCCGCCGCCGCATCCCCGGCCGGCGTCATCGACGCCGTGGTCGCCGAGCTGCACGCCCGGGGGATCGCGCCCTCGGCTGCCCTGGTCCAGGACATCGTGGCGGGCGTGAACGGCGCGCTTGCCCCTCGTCGCTAGCGGGGGAGGACGCCCATGGCGGGGTCCCGCGCGCGCCGGCTGCTGCCGTTTCTCCAATGGCCGCGCCCTACGGCGGCATCGCTGCGCAAGGACGCATGGGCCGGTTTGAGCGTCGCACTGGTCCTGATCCCGCAGTCTCTGGCGTACGCCACGCTGGCGGGCATGCCGCCGGAAACCGGACTTTATGCGGCGATGTTGCCGGCGGTCGTCGGCATCCTCTGGGGATCCTCCTCGCTGCTGGCGGTCGGCCCCGTCGCCTTGACGAGCCTGTTGACCTCCGCCGTCTTGCTGCCCCTGGCCGCGGCCGGAGGCTCGCAGTGGGTCGCGCTGGCGATCTGGCTCGCCGTCTATTCGGGGCTCATCCAGCTCGCCCTGGGGGTCCTGCGGCTGGGCGCGATCGCGCATGTCGTGTCCGACGCGGTCATCACCGGATTCATCAATGCCGCGGCCATGATCATCATCCTCTCGCAGATTCCGCCGTTGCTGGGCCTGCCGCCCATGGCGTTCAATGCGGGTTGGCCGCTCGAGGCCCTGGCCGCCCTGCGCGAGGCGCCCCTGCCGGTGGCGCTGACGAGCGCCTTCGGGGTGGGCGCGCTGTGTCTGCTCGCGCTGCAGCGCCGCTATGCGCCGCGCCTGCCCGGCGTGCTGCTGGTCTGCGTGGGCGGCATCGTCGTCAGCGGTCTGGGCCACCTGGCGGAATATGGCATCGGCACCGTCGGGACGATCCCCCAGGGGGTGCCCGGCCTCCAGGCGCCGCCCGCCATCACCGCCTCGCAGCATGTGACGCTGTTGTCGGGCGCCTTGATCATCGCGCTGATCAGCTTCACCGAAGCCATGTCCAGTTGCCGGATCCTGTCGAAAAAATTCAACACGCCCTGGAGCGAGAATCAGGAACTGATCGGGCAGGGACTGGCCAAGATCGCCAGCGGCTTCAGCGGCGCTTTCCCGGTCAGTGGGTCGTTCTCGCGCTCGGCTCTGAACGCCTATGTCGGCGCGACCAGCGGCTGGTCCGCGCTGTTTGCCTCGGTCTGCATATTCGCCTGTCTGTTGTGGGCGACCGGCTTTCTGTTCCATTTGCCGCGCGCCATCCTGGCCGCCATCATCATCGCGCCGGTTACCGGCCTGATCAATTTGCGCGCGATCTGGCGTTCGGTCCGCGCGACGCCCGCGGATGGGCTGGTCGCACTGGCCACGTTCGTCGCCACGCTGGTCTCGACGCCGGCGCTGCATTGGGGGGTGCTGGGGGGCTTGGCGGCGTCCGCTTGCGGCTGGGCCTGGCGGCGCTTCAGGCCGCCGGGGATTGCGGTGATCGATCCGGCGGGTGGTGCCACGGGGGACCGCCCTGCGGCGTCGGCCGGGGTTCGCCGTCCGCGTCGTTTAGCGCGATCTCGCTCAAGAAAGCAGCCTTGAGCCAGCATTCCTGGAACTCCATGCCGGCGTCGCTGTCGTGCACGATGCCCGAGCCGATGCCCATGCGGCCCGCGCGTGCGCCCTCCGGGTCGGGGCGGTCCAGCTCGAGGGTCCGGATCGGGATCGACAGGCAGAATTCGCCGATGCGGTGCGGTACGCCGGCCGGCGGCTCGAGCCAGCCGATGGCACCGGTGTAGAGGCCGCGCGGCGAGCGCTCGATCTCGCGGATGATCTCCATGGTGCGCCGCTTGGGCGCCCCGGTGATCGATCCGCAGGGGTACAGGGCCTCGAACAGTTCATCCGGCCCCAGGCCGGGCCGCAGCCGGCCGCGAATCGTCGAGGTCATCTGCAGCACCGATCCAAAGGCCTTGACGTCGAACAGGCTGGGCACCGTGACCGACCCCGTCAGCGCAATCCGCCCGATGTCGTTGCGCAGCAGATCGACGATCATCACGTTCTCGGCGCGGTTCTTGGGGTCGTCGGCGAGCGCCTGCGCGCGGGCGGCGCGGGCGGGTCCCTCGGGGCCCGCGGCTGCCGTGCCCTTCATCGGGCGCGCGGTCAGTTCCCCGTCCCGGTGTCGCATGAACAGCTCGGGCGACAGCGAGACAATGGCCTCGCCGTCGGGCAATTCGATGAGGGCGCCATAGGGCACGGGCTGGCGCGCCCGCAGGCGGGCATAGAGGCCGTGCAGACTGCCATGGGCCTGGAAGTTCAGGCGAAAGGTGTAGTTGACCTGGTAGGTGTCGCCCTGGTCGATGTAGGCCTGGATGCGGGCGATGTCGGCGTGGTAGCGCGCCTCGTCCACGTCGGCGCGCAGGTCCGATATCCCGGCCCGCCCGGGGCCGTCGCGCGCCGCCAGCCAGGCACCGACCTGCTCGCTCGAGAGTCGTTCCAGGTGGTTGAAGAGGAGGATACGCGCCAAGGGCGCGGCGGTCGAGGTCGGCCGGGCGCCTTGCAGCGCCGCGCCCAGCTCATAGGAAAACAGGCCGATTGCGTGCAGGCCCGCGCGCGTGGCCAGCGACAGGGCGTCGAACAGGGACTTGAGCTGATCGGCGCGCTCGCAGGCCAGTGTTCCCGCATGACCCGTATAGAGGCGGGACAGCGGCTGCTGCGCGGTGGCGGTGCAATCGTCCAGCAGGGCAAAGCACCTGCCGCTGGGCGAGAGCCCGGGGAATTCCGGTGCCACCGGCGGCATGGGTTCAGCGCCCCTTCCAGTGCACCAGCGTGGTTTCCGCCGCGCTCAGGATGAGGTTCAAGACCAGGCCGATCAGGCCGATCAGGGCGATTCCGACGAAGACGACCGGAATCTGAAAGAGCTGTGCGGCATCCGAGATCATGAACCCCAGGCCGCGCTGCGCGCCGACCAGCTCGGCGGCCACCACCACGGCCCAGCTCAGGGCCATCGCCACCTTGAGCCCCGTGAAGATCTGCGGCAGGGCGGCCGGCAGCACGATCTTGCGGAACAACTGGAACTGGGTCAGCCCCAGCGACTGTGCGGCGCGCAGGTACAGAATGGGGACGTGCGCCGCGCCCGAGTGCGCGTTGACGTGCGCATAGTTGAAGGCGGTGATGAAGATCAGCACCACCTTGCCCAGCTCGCCCAGCCCGAAATACAGGACGACCATCGGGATGAAGGCGATCGGCGGAATCGGCCGGATGAAGGCCATGATGGGCGACATCATCGCATCGCAATTGCGGTAGTAGCCGGTGATCAGGCCGGTTGGAATGCCGAGGGCCACGCCCAGCACGAAGCCGGCCAGGGCGCGGAACAGACTGATGCCGATATGCTCGAGCAGCGGGACTCGCTGGTAGCCGTCAGTGATGAGGTCGTAGGTCACCGAGAGCAGGGTCTGGGGAGACGGCAGGTAGGTCGCGCTGATGAACTGGAAAGTGGTGGCGGCCCACCAGATCGCCAGCAGGCTCAGGATGGTGGCGGTCGAGATCCACACCGCCGGGATGGGTTGACGCGCTGTCGAGTTGCTCATGTTCGGTCTCACTTGCCTTGCTGTTGCGCCACGAACTTCTGCATGTACGATGCGTCGATGGAATCGTTGATCACTTCCCAGCTCAGAGGTTGGGGAATGGTACCAGCCTTTGCGAGCATCTGGCTGGCAAGGTAGAGCTGGCCGGCCAGCCCGCCTTGCGGAGCCACCAGAGAGTAGGGCGAATCGGGATCAAGCTGCTGTGTGAAGGAGGGCATCTTGTCGCCTGAATGCAGTTCGTAGAAGCGCTGCGCGACCTCGGGGGTGAGCTGCAGGTAGCGCTCCAGGGCTTTGACGGCCAGGCTGGGGTCCTGCTTGACGCGCTCCATGATCTCGGCATGGGCCTGCATCATCCGGATGGGAACGTCCGGGTATTTTTCCACGTAATCCTTCCTGAAGGCGTTGACGCTCGGGCAGACACCGCCGTAATCGGCGTCCCAGCTCACGACCTTGACGTCGGGCCCCTGCATGATCGTATAGGGCGCCCAGCCGATGGCGGCGTCGATCGAATTGCGGCTGGCGAAGGCGTTGGCGAACAGCGGTGGCGCCAGGTTGACCACGTTCAGGTCGCTCACCTTGACGCCGGCCTTTTCGGCGATGATGTACAAGCTCACCTGCGAGCAGGTGCCCGGCTGGGCCGCGATGGTCTTGGCCTTGGCGATGTCCTTGTAGCTCAGGACCCCGCTGCCATCCTTGGCCAGCAGGCCCTCGCCTTGGCCGTTGTCCAGCTCCCAGGAGACGATCTTCAGCGGGATGTTCTGGCCGATCGCGAACACCGTGGCCAGGCCGGTGACCACTTGGTCGATGCTGCCGCTCTTGAGCGCGGCCAGCAGCGGGGCGCCGCTGGTGAACCAGTGGAATGTGGGCTTGAGGCCGTATTTCTCATAGATGCCCATTTGCTCCGCCAAGTAGGTATTCCAGTAGCCGGCGCTTGGCCCGCCAACGTTCACGGGGATCAAATCCTTCTTGGCCTGTTCTTGCTGTGCCACGGCGCCGCCGCTCAGGCCGATGCTGAGGCTCGTGGCCGCCAGCAGGGTGGTCAATGTTTTGCCGATTTTCACGTTATCTCCTTGATGTTTTAGTCATGGCCGGCCTGAACGAGTTTGATCCGACGATATCCAGGGCGCGCAATAGTAGGCTATCGTGTCATCCGCAATCCTTCAATTGCATAATTTTCAACAAAACCATGCATGAATTGCATGCGTTCGATGGGCCGCGGCGCGCCGGGGGCTCTCTTCCGGGGAGTGCGGAGATCCGGTGGGTCCCAGCATCCATGCGGTTTTGCGCCGCCGGGCGCCGCCGCATCGCGCCTCGGCTGGCGGTGTCCGCAGCAACCGTGCCGTGCCTGCGCGCGCCGGACCGCGTCCGGCACGGCACGGCTGCCGGGGGCATAATGACGGACACTTGATTGGCGGTCGGCGCCTTTGGCGTCGACAGGTAACTTGGGAAGACTTTTCAATGGACACACAGCAGTTTGGGGTGGAGGACTGGCGCCGCTTTCTGAGCAGCATTGGCGAGGATCCCGAGCGCAGCGGCTTGCTCGAGACCCCTCAGCGCCTGATCGGCGCGTGGCAATATTGGACGTCGGGCTATGCTCAGGACCCGGCCGACGTGCTCAAAGTGTTCGAGGATGGGGCCGAGCAGTACAGCGAGCTCATCGTGGTGCGTGGCATCCCTGTCTACAGTCATTGCGAGCATCACCTCACGCCGTTCTTCGGCACCGCCACGATCGGCTACATCCCCAACGGCCGGATCGTCGGCTTGTCCAAGCTGACGCGGCTGGTCGATTGCTTTGCCCGGCGCCTGCAGGTCCAGGAGCGCCTGACGATCCAGGTGGCCAATGCCTTGATGACCCACATGAAGCCCCTGTCGGTCGGGGTCGTCGTGCGCTGCCGCCATCTCTGCATGGAAAGCCGCGGCATCCGCACCCCGGGCGAGGAGACCGTGACCTCGGCCATGCTGGGCGGCATGCGGACCAACCTCGCGTCGCGCACCGAGTTCCTGGCGCTCGCGCGCGATTCGGGCTGAGGGGCGCCGGCTCGGCCAAGGCCCTGACTGCCGCCGCCTCGGCGCGGACCGAGACCCCGGCCATCGACCGCGGCCGGGAGGTTCGAGTATGATGCTTGCGTCCTGAAAGTGGTGTTACCAGATTTGTCACCGCCGCGAGAGCGGCGGGGGGAGCTATGCCGACACTCGCATCCATCTCTTGCGTGATTCCCTGCCTCAACGAGCAAGCCAATCTGGGCGTGTTGCTGCCCGAGTTGCTGAACGTCGTGAGGCAGCAGGGCTGCGCGTTCGAGATTATTGTCGTGGATGATGGGAGCACGGATGGAACGCCTGATGCGATGCGTCACTGGACCGAGCGGCATGATGAGATTATGTATCTACGTCTATCGCGCAATTTCGGCAAGGAGGCGGCCATGACCGCGGGGCTGGAGGCGGCGCGCGGTCAGGTCGTTGTTTGCCTGGACGCCGACATGCAGCATCCGCCGACGCTGATTCCGGCCATGCTCGAGCGCTGGCGCGAGGGGGTGCAGATGGTCTATGCGGTGCGCGCCTCGCGCGAGGACGAGACCCGTTTCAAGCGCCTGGGGACGCGCTTGTTCTATGCCTTGATGCGCACGTCCAACGGCCTGGGCGTCCCCGAGAACGCGGGCGACTTCCGGTTGATGGATCGGGCAGTGGTCGATGCCCTGCTGCGTTTGCCGGAGCGTGACCGCTTCATGAAAGGCCTGTTCGCCTGGGTTGGTTTCGAGGCCGAGCCCATGGCCTACAACCCGCCCGTGCGCCTGCACGGCGTATCGCGGTTCAGGCCCTTGAAGCTCCTGAGTTTCGCCGTGGATGGCCTGACGGCCTTCACCACCTGGCCGCTGCGTCTGCTGAGCCTGGCGGGGGTGCTGTTGTCGCTGATGTCCTTCGGCTATGGCCTGCTGATCGTCATCGGCTACTGGCTGTACGGCAATCCGGTGCAGGGCTGGGCCTCGCTGATCACCGTGGTGCTGTTCTTCGCCGGGGTGAACCTGATCTCGCTGGGGGTCGTGGGCGAGTATGTCGCGCGCATCTTCACCGAGGTCAAGGGGCGGCCGGTCTACCTGCTGCGCGAGCGCGCCGGCGCCGGCTTGCCGGCCAGGCCTGGCGAGCGCGCCGAACCGGGCGACCGCCAGGAGGGCACATGAGGCCGTCGGCCGCCGCCGGCGCGTTGCGCGGCCGCTGGTCGCGCCTGGTCGACAGCGGCCAGCGGCTGCTGATCAGGGGACAAGCCCTGGGGTCCTGGCCGTGGGTGGCGGGCCTCACCTTTCTCTGGCTGGCCGCCACCACCTGGGTGTATCCACTGCTCCTGCCCGACGAGGGGCGCTATGTGGGCGTGGCCTGGCACATGCTCGAATCGGGCGACTACCTCACGCCCATGCTCGACGGCATGCCGTTCTTTCACAAGCCGCCGCTGTTCTACTGGCTGACGGCCTCGTCGCTGGCGCTGTTCGGCGCCAATGCCTGGGCGGCCAGGTTGTGCTCTGTCTTGGCGGCGACCGTCCTCGTCACGCTGTTCCACCGTTTCTTGCGCGTGCGCGCCAATCCGCGCATCGCCGGCTACGCCACCCTGATCCTGGCGATCCAGCCCTTTCTGTTCGGCGCTTCGCACTATGCCAATCTGGACATGCTGGTGGGGGCCGTCATCGGCCTGACCGTCATGGCGGGGGCCACGGCGGTCTTCCGCCACGAGCAGACGCGCCCGGACCGGGCGGCGGTGCTGTGCATGTACGCGGCCGCGGCGTTCGGTTTCCTGGCCAAGGGACTGATCGGCGTGGTCCTGCCTGGCGGGGTGCTCTTCTTTTGGCTGCTGGGCCGGCGGCGCTTCGCCGCCATGAGGCGGCTGCTGTGGTGGCCGGGCATCCTGTTGTTCCTCGTGCTGTCGCTGCCCTGGATGGCGGCGATGCAGGCGCGCCATCCTGGATTCTTCGACTACTACATTGTCTACCAGCATTTCCAGCGTTTCCTCGAGTCCGGCTTCAATAATCCGCATCCCTTCTGGTTCTATGTGCCGGTATTGTTGGGCCTGACGCTGCCCTGGTCGGTCCAGCTCTGGCGCTGGGGCCGGCGCGACGGGCCGGCGAACCTGGCCTTCGTGCCGCCAGCCGAGACCTTCGAGCAGGTCGACCGGCCCGTGCTGCGCGGCCTGATGCTGTCCTGGCTGCTGGTGATCCTGGTGTTCTTCTCGATTCCCGCCTCCAAGCTCGTGGGCTACGTCATCGCCGCCCTGCCGCCGCTGGCCTGGTTCATTGCCGAGGTCTTCGAGGCACGTGCTGCGAACGATCGGGCGCGGGCGGAGCGCGGGCTGGCGGCTTCGGCCTTGATCGCCGTACTCATCTGCGCCGTCGCGGTCCTCACCATGGTGGTTGCGCCGCAGCCCAGCAACAAGCCCCTGGCCCGGGTGCTTGCCGAGCAGGCCGGCCCCGACGATCGTCTGGTCATGTTGGACCTTTACGCCTACGACGTGCCTTTCTACGCCCATCGCGCGACGCCGTCCATCGTGGTGGCGGATTGGGACGATCCGGAGCTCCCGCGTTCCGACAACTGGCGCCGCGAGCTCTATGATGCCGGGCTGTTCGCGCCCGAGACCGCCCGCGACGTGTTGTGGCGCGCCGCGCAGTGGCATGCCGCGCTGTGCGCGCCGAACCGCCCCGTGTATTGGGTCATGGCCTACTTGAAAGAGGCGTCGGGCCAGCCCGCCTTGCAGGGCCTTGCGCCTTTGGCGTCGACTCGGCGCATGGGCCTGTGGCGCCTGGCGCCCGACGATGCGCTCAGCGTGTGCGCCGAAACGCCCAGTAGCGCCCCAGAATGAAGGTCAGGCCGGCAATGCCGACGAGGATCAGCGCCAGCAGGATGTCGTAGCGGATCGAGGTGGCGCGCAGCAGCGCCGCGTAGGCCGCCTCGTTGACGGCAAAGCCCAGCGCCGAGACAGTGAAAAACCGCCGGGCGGCCCGCGCGAGGGGCGCGTGCTGGTGGCGGAAGGTGAGGCGGTAATGGCCGGCGAACGACACACAGAACGCCACCAGCCAGCCCGCGACATTGGCCAGCAGCGGCACCAGGCCGCCGATGGCCACGCAGGCGACGGCGACGGCCCAGTGCGTCGCGGCCGCGACGCAGCCTACAATGACGAACCATCCGATTTGGGCAGCGAGTTTCAGCATGGATTCCCAGTTCAACGCAGCGGGTACCGAATACCGGCGCATTGTATTGTGCGCCGACGATTTTGGCATGAACGCGGCCGTGGACGCGGGCATTCTCGGCCTGGCCGGGCGTGGACGCCTCTCGGGGGCCAGTTGCCTGGTCGATGGCCCGACGTTCGAGGCGGGCGCTCGCCGCCTGGCGGACAGCGGGCTGCAGCTGGGGCTGCACCTCAACTTCACCGAATCCTTTGGCCAAGCCGGGCCTTGCCAGCCGCTGTCCAGCCTGATTGCCTCGGCCTACCTGCGGCGCCTGCCGCGGCGGGCGCTGCAGGCCAGCATCGAACGCCAGTTGCGCCGGTTCGAGTACCGCATCGGGCGGGTGCCCGATTACGTCGATGGCCACCAGCATGTGCACCAACTGCCAGGGGTGCGCGAGGCTTTGGTCGAGGCGATGGGCCGGTATCCGGAACCCCGCCCTTGGCTGCGCGACACTGGCAACCCCCGGGCGGCGGGCCTGCCCCTGCGCCTGCGCGCCAAGGCGTGGGTGATTGCCGCCCTGGGGGCCGCGTCCCTGCGGCGGCAGGCGCGCGCGCGCGGCCTGCGCACCAGCGGCGGCTTTCTGGGGGTGTATGATTTTCAAGGTGGCGTGCCGGCCTACCTGAGCTGGATGCGCCGCTGGCTTGGGGCCTGCCGTGACGGCGACGTGCTGATGTGCCATCCGGCCCTGGGGCCGGATCCACGGGATGCCCTGTCGGCACAGCGCCAGGCCGAGTTCGAGGTGCTGGGAGGCGAGGCCATGGCCGACCTGCTGGCGCATTATCGTATTTCCATCGTGGGCGCCCAGGCGCCCGGGAGCTCCGGATGACGCTTTCCTATCATGCTTTGGCCGACGATTTCGCCGTTGCGCCGCAATTAGGTCCCGACGACATGCAGCCGCTGGCCGAGGCCGGGTTCAGGTCCGTGATCATCAACCGGCCGGACGGGGAGGGTGGGCCCGACCAGCCGCGCGCCGAGGACGTCATGCGCGCCGCGCGCGAGGCCGGCCTCGAGGTGCGCTATCAGCCTGTGGTCAGCGGCGCGATCACGCTCGCGGACGTCGCCGAATTCTCGCGTCTGCTGCACGAGCTGCCGGGGCCCGTGCTGGCGTTCTGCCGGTCGGGCGCGCGTTGCACCAATTTGTATCAAGCCTCGCAGGAACACGGCTGACCAGCGAACTGAGAAAGGTCAATCCCAGGGCTGATACCAACTGTTCTTCCGTGGAGCTTGCGGTTATGCTGGAGAGTGACGATTAACTCTATGGACGGTTTTGTATGTTCAAGAAAATCCTGATTCCCACCG
Organism: Castellaniella sp. GW247-6E4; assembly: GCF_040276065.1. Classification (NCBI taxonomy): domain Bacteria; kingdom Pseudomonadati; phylum Pseudomonadota; class Betaproteobacteria; order Burkholderiales; family Alcaligenaceae; genus Castellaniella; species Castellaniella sp. GW247-6E4. The sequence continues at coordinate 75,103 of NZ_JBELOI010000006.1, forward strand.
ATGGTTCAAAGCTCTCCGCCCAGGCTGCGAACAAGGGGGTATGTTTCGCCCGCTCGATTGGCGCCGAGGTCGTCGCACTGCACGTGACCCAGCCGTTTGCGGCCACCGTGGGCTTTGACGGGATGGCGGCGGCCTATGCCATCACCGATGAGGATTACGACCGCAGCGCAGCCGAGCAGGCCCAGAAATATCTCAAGGCGGTGCTCGATCGCGCCGATACCGCCGGCGTCAAGGCGTCGGCCAGGGCCGTGTCCAATTTCAACGTGGCCGATGGCGTGGTCCAGGCCGCCGAGGAGGAAGGCTGCGACCTGATCTTCATCGGCAGCCATGGCCGCAGCGGCTTGTCGCGGCTCCTCTTGGGCAGCGTGACCGTCAAGGTGCTGGGCCTGGCCAAGGTGGCCACGCTCGTCTACCGGGTCAAGGAAAACGACTGAGGCGGGGCGTTTACGCGCCCCGGCGTCCCATGAGCCGCGTCATCTTTCACAACTCCACGGGGGCGCCGCAGGCGCCCGCGCCCAAGGGCGGGGTTCTCGATACCCATGGGCGGCCGATGCGCGACCTGCGCATCTCGGTGACCGATCGCTGCAATTTTCGCTGCACCTACTGCATGCCGCGCGAGGTCTTCGGGGCGGATCATGCTTTCCTGCCGCACAGCGCGCTGCTCACCTTCGAGGAAATCTCGCGCGTTGCGCAGATCGCCGCCGGCCTGGGGGTGCACAAGATCCGCCTGACGGGGGGCGAGCCCCTGATGCGCAAACAGCTCGAGGTCCTCGTCGGCATGCTGGCGGCCTTGCGCACCCCGGAGGGCGAGCCCCTCGAGATTGCGCTGACCACCAACGGCGCCCTGCTTGCGCGCAAGGCAAAGGCCCTGGCCGAGGCGGGCCTGCAGCGTGTGACCGTCAGTCTCGACGCCCTCGACGATGTGCTGTTCCAGCGCATGAGCGATGGCGGCGTGACGGTGGCCACGATCCTCGAGGGCATCGAGGCCGCCGCGCGAGCCGGCCTGGCGCCGGTCAAGGTCAACATGGTGGTGCGCAAGGGCATGAACGACGCCCAGATCCTGCCGATGGCCCGTCATTTCCGGGGCAGCGGCCACATCCTGCGCTTCATTGAGTACATGGATGTCGGCAATACCAATGGCTGGCGTATGGACGAGGTGGTGACCGGCGCCGAGATCGTCGGGATCATCGGTGCCGAGTTCCCGCTCGAGCCGGTCGGCGCCGGATACCGGGGCGAGGTCGCCGCCCGCTGGGCCTATCGGGACGGTGGCGGCGAGATCGGCCTCATCACCAGCGTTTCACAGCCCTTCTGCGGGGATTGCACCCGGATGCGGCTGTCGCCCGAGGGGCGGCTGTTCACCTGTCTGTTCGCCGAACAGGGTCACGATCTGCGGGGCTTGCTGCGCGCGGGCGCGAGCGATGCCGCGCTGGCCGAGCGCCTGGGCGGGGTCTGGCGGGCGCGCGGCGATCGGTATTCCGAACATCGCGGCGAGGCGCAGCGCGAACACAAGATCGAAATGAGCTACATCGGTGGCTGAGGCCGCGCCGCCCGCGTTCACCGGGCTGGTGTTGGCGGGTGGCCGATCCTCGCGCCTGGGTGGGGACGGCGTGCTCGGCCCCGACAAGGGCCTTGCACCGTTCCAGGGCGAACCCCTCGTATCCCATGCCTGCCGCTATCTGCGGGGGCAGGGGGCCGGCGCGATCCTGATCAGCGCCAACCGCCATGCGCAGGACTATCGCCGGTATGGACGAGTCGTCGCGGATCCTCCGCGGTTCGGAGCCTTTCAGGGGCCTTTGCTGGGTGTCGCGGCGGCCCTGGAGGCCACGCCGGACGACTGGCTGCTGACGGTGCCCGTCGACGTGCTGGCCTTGCCGGCGGACATGGCCGACCGGCTCATGCGGGCGGCCGATGCCGGGCATCCCGCATATGCGTGCACGCCGGACGGGCCGCATCCACTGTGTTTGTTGGCACCTCGCGGCGTGGCGGCGGATTTGTCCGCCTGGCTGGCGGACGGCGGGCGCAAGGTGCAGGACTGGCTGGCCCGGGTCGGTGCCCGACCGGTGGGTTTCGAGGGTGGCGGCTTTCTCAACCTGAATACGCCCGAGGACTGGCACCGGGCGGGCGCCTGCCCGCCTTAGCGCGGCGGCCGGTGCTCCCGCCGTGTCGCGCGGCCAGGCGGGCCGGACATTTGGGGCCGGCGTCAGGCCAGCCAGTCGGCCAGGGGATACCAGTCCACGACCGAGCCGTCGCCGGTCCGGGTCTCGGCGGGGATGCGCGCCAGGCCGTGGGCCCATGCCAGGCTGCCCATCGAGCCGGAGCTCTGCTGCCGGTGGGGCGTCAGGGCGGGCAGTTCACCGGGCGGGTGCTCGACGCGCACCCGCAGGAAATCGTCGCGCCCGCTGGCCCAGGTCCGGTCGGTGCGCAGGACGCCGCTGCGCACCGGCGCGAGGACGTTCCGGCGTCCTTGCAGGCCGCGGATCAACGGGGTGGCCAGCAGCGCGAAGACGACGAACGCAGAGACCGGATTACCCGGCAGGCAGATCAGGGGACGGTTCCCGAGCGCTGCGAGGGCGACGGGTTTGCCGGGTTTCATCCGCACGCGCCAGAGGTCGAGCGTACCGCCCAGGGCTTCGATGGCGGGCTTGACCAGATCCTTGTCGCCCACGGAGGCGCCGCCCACGCTCAAGATCAGATCGCAATCGCGCGCTAACCCGTCCAGGGCCGACTCGATGGCCTCGGCCTGGTCGGGCGCATGCAGGACGGCCACCGGATCCGCGCCCATGCCTTTGCACAGCGCCGCCAGCATCGGCCCGTTCGAGTTGTATAGGGTGGCGGGCGCCAGCGGCTGGCCGGGCGGGACCAACTCGTCGCCATTGGTGAGGATGCCGATGCGCAGGCGCGGGTAGGCGAGGGCCGTAGCGCGGCCTTGGGCCGCCAGCACGGCGATCTGGCCGGGTCCGACCAGCGTGCCGCGTGACAGGACCACCTCACCGCGGTGCATGTCCTCGCCGCGCCGGCGCACGTGGTCGCCCGCTTGCGGGGCGCGCAGGATGCGCACGCCTTCGTCCGTGCGCTCGGTGTCTTCTTGCATGACCACGGTATCGGCGCCCTCGGGGATGAGGCTGCCGGTGAACAGGCGGATCGCCTGGCCGGGCCGCAGGGCCTCGGATGCATGGCCCGCATAGTGGTGCGCCTGGATCGGGAGGATGCTGTCGGGCGCAAAATCGGCGCAGCGCAGTGCATAGCCGTCCATCGCGCTGTTGTCGTCCGAGGGCAGGTCCAGCCCGGCGATCACGTCCTCGGCGAGGACGCGCCCGGCCAAGGTGTCCAGCGGCAGGGTCTCGGTGGCCTCGGGTACACGGGCGCGCGCCGCCAGCATGGCCTGAGCCGAATCGAAATCCAGCATGTCAGGATCCCTGCGCGTCGCGGTAGGCGCCGGCGAAATTGCAGGGCCGGTGGCGGCTGTCGAGCTGTTCGCGCAGAATGCCCTCCCAGGCCAGGCGGCAGGCCCGGGTGGCGCCGGGCAGGCAAAAGATCAGCGTGTCGTTGGCCAGGCCCCCCAGGGCCTCGGATTGCAGCGCCGACGAGCCGATTTCCTGCCACGACAGATGGCGGAAGAGTTCGCCGAAACCGGGAATCGCCTGGTCCAGCAGGGGGGTGACCGCCGCCACCGTGGACTTGCGATGCGTAAAGCCGGTGCCCCCGTTGGTGAGGATCGCCTGGATGCCGGCGTCCACAATCCAGTCGCTGAGGACCTTGCGGATCTGGTAGGGATCGTCGGGGCAGATCGCCCGGGTCCGCAGCGCGTGGCCGGCGGCGCGCAAGGTGTCGCACAGGTAATCGCCGGTGGTGTCGTCCTCGGGCGTGCGCCGGTCGGAAATCGTGAGCACGGCGCAGCCCAGCGCCACGGGCGGCAGGGTGGGGTCAGCTTTCATCGTGTGGTGTCCTCGTATCCCATTGGGCAGTCTTGCGCGCGTCGTCCTCGTGCTGCCCGACCCAGAACGCGCGGCCCGAATCCAGGGTTTCGCGCTTCCAGAACGGGGCGCGGGTCTTGAGCGCGTCGATGATATATTCGCAGGCCCTGAAGGCGTCGCCCCGGTGGGCGCTGGTCACGCCGACGAAAACGATCCGGTCGCCCAGCGCCAATTCGCCCACGCGGTGCACCACCATGGTGTCGAGGATGCGCCAGCGTTGGGCGGCGGTGTCGCACAGGGTCTGGATCTCGCGTTCGCACATGCCCGGGTAATGCTCCAGGAACAGGGTGCGCGTGGCCTCGCCAGGCGCGTAGTCGCGCACCGTGCCGATGAAGCTGACCGTCGCCCCGGCCCGCCCCGACGCGCGGGCCTGCAGGGCCGCGTACAGGGCGGCGGGATCGAAATCCGCAGTCTGGACCACCACCATGCCTCAGCCTCCGGTCACGGGCTCGAACACCGCGACCTCGTCGCCCGGGTGGATCATGGCCAGGTGGTCCACGTGTTCCTGGTTGATGGCCAGTTTCAGACGGTCGACCGGCGCCAGGTCCGGGCAGCGCGCCACCAAGTCCTCGAGCCAGCGCGCGGCTGGCATGGGCCCGGCCAGCGCGAGTGTTTCCCGCCGCGTGCCCATGTGTTCCGCGACCTGGGCGAAATACAGAACCTCAATCGTTGCGCCATTCACCGCTTTTTCCTCCGGATTTGTAGATCAGCCGGACCTGCTCGATGACGATGCCCTTGTCGGCCGCCTTGCACATGTCATAGATCGTCAGCGCCGCCACGCTGCACGCGGTCATGGCCTCCATTTCGACGCCGGTCTGGTGGCGGGTGCGGCAGTGGGCGCGGATGGCGATGCGGCATGCCGCATCATCCAGGGCGAAGTCCACGCCGACAAAGGCCAGCGGCAGGCTGTGGCATAGGGGGATCAGCTCGGCGCAGCGCTTGGCCGCCAGAATGGCGGCGATGCGCGCCGTATTCAGGACCTCGCCCTTGGCGTTGGCCTGGGCCTGGAGCAGACGGTAGGCCTGCGGGCTCATGCGCACGGAGCCCTCGGCAATGGCCTGGCGGTCGGTGTCGGCCTTGCTGCCGACATCGACCATGCGGACTTGGCCGCGGTCATCCAGGTGACTGAGGGTAGGGGTGGTTTCGGCCATGGTTCCTGTATCGGCCCCGCTTGACGCGGGGCGCCTGTGCATCGATCCGGTCTTTAATCATATACGCAAAGCGCGGCCAGGGTAATCCGGCCGGCGGGCCTGCTATGATGATTCTTGATCAATCTTAAAGAACCAAATTTCAGGCGCCTGCGGGCCGGTGTTCGCCGGCTCGGGCCGTTGTGGCGGATGCATGGTCAAGACTCTCGGCGCGTTTTTTTCCTTGTATCTGGCGACCCTGATCCTGTTGATGGGCTCGGGCCTGTTCAACACGTACATGGGCCTGCGCCTGACGGCCCTCTCGATCTCGGAAGTCTGGGTGGGCGCGATCATCGCGGCCTATTACATCGGCCTGGTGCTTGGCGCCCGCGTCGGGCACCGGCTCATCATCCAGGTCGGCCACATCCGCGCCTACGCCGCGAGCGCGGCGCTGGTCACCATCACGGTCCTGATCCAGATCCTGATCGACGATCTGTGGGTCTGGCTGGGTTTGCGCTTCATCGCCGGGATGGCGATGGTGACCCTGTTCATCGCGATCGAGAGCTGGCTCAACGAGCAGACCGAAAACGCCTCGCGCGGCACGGTATTCGCCTTTTACATGCTGTTCTCCTGCATGGGCACGGTGTTCGGCCAGCTCGTCCTGGGATTGTTCCGCAACCTCAATTACGAACCGCTGGTGTTCGTCGCGATCTGCTGCGTCCTCAGCCTGATGCCGATGGCGCTGACGCGGCGCCTGCACCCGGCGTTGCAGGTGCCGGCGCCGCTGGCCGTGCGCTATTACGTGGCGCGCGTCCCGCTGTCGCTGACCGTGCTGTTCATCGCCGGCATGCTGTCCGGCGCCTTTTATGGCCTGACCCCCGTCTACGGCCTGCTGCACGGCCTGAGCAACCAGCAGGTGGGGGTGTTTGTGGCGACCTCGGTCGCCGCGGGCCTGGTGTTCCAGTGGCCGCTGGGCTGGCTGGCGGACCGCGTGAGCCGGGTCCGCCTGATCCGCTGGGGCGCCGTGGTCCTGCTGGCGCTGGGCGTGCCCCTGTGGGGATGGTTCCAGATGCCCTACCCCCTCCTGCTGGGATTCTCGGCGGTGCTTGGCATTCTCCAGTTCACCCTCTATCCCATGGGGGCGGCGTTCGCCAATGACAATGTGGATCCCGAGCGACGCGTGGGCCTGAGCGCCCTGTTGTACATGGTGTACGGGCTGGGCGCCTGCCTGGGGCCGCTGGTGGCCGGCGCGCTGATGCGCGCCTGGGGCCCGGACGTCTATTTCATGTATGTGTCGGCCTGCGCCCTGATTCTGGTGCTCTTCATCCGCGAGCAAAGGGTCAAGGGCACCCACCTGAGCGAGGACGCGCCCACGCATTTCGTGCCCATGGCCGACACCCTGCAGAATTCCCACGTCATGGCCGTGCTCGACCCGCGCATCGATATCCAGAAGGATATTTCCCACGATCCGGTCGCCGCCGCGTCGCCCTCAGCGGGGGATCAGCAGGACGACGGCGGCCAGGGCGAGGGCTATCCCCAGCGCGTTCAGGCGTCCTAGGCGTTCGCGAAAGATGCCGGCGCCCACCAGGGTGCCCAGCGAAATCACTCCGATGTTCATGGCGGCAAACACCAGCGTCGGATTCTGCGGAAAGGTCTGGTGCGCGCGGATGTAGAAATAGATATTGCCGAAGTTCAGCAGCCCCAGCAGCACCCCCGAGGCCAGGCTGCGCGTGTTCCACGGCGTGCCGCGGCGCAGGCTCAGCCAGGCAAGCATCAGGACCGCCGCCATCGCAAAGGAGAGCAGCAGGCTGCTCGAGAAGGCTGCGCCGCTCTTGGCGAGCTGCTTGAACAGGATGTCGATCGTTCCATAGCCCAGCCAGACCCCCAGCAGTGCGACCAGCGCGGCCGGGCCGGCGGCCGCAGGGCCGCGCGCCCGGGCGTCGGGCCGGGTCAGCAGGCAGGCCAGGGCGGCGAATGCCAGGGCGATGCCGGCCAGTTTCATGCCCGAGAGCGTTTCGCCGAACAGCAGAAAGGCCGCCAGCAGGGGGATAGTGAGCGATAGGCGCTGCGCCGCGTCGCTCAGCACGATCCCGGCGTGGCGCACCGCGGCGGCCATCACCAGAAAGATCGAGGGCAGCAGGACGCCCAGCAGCGACAGGATCCACCAGGCCTCGGCCGGCTGGTCCAGCAAGCGGGCCGTGTCCGGCCGCAGGAGGAACAGGCACAGGGCGCCCGCCGTGAGGTAGTTTACAAAGATCGCCTGATCGACATGAATGGCGCCGCGCCGCGCCAGCTTCAGGAAGATCGAGACGGCGACGCTGCAGGCGATGCTGAGAATGAGGGTGTGCATGGCGGGGTCAGGCGTGGGGAGCCGGCGCGCCGGCTGTGTGGGCGCGGCTGGGCGCGGCCTGGGAGGCGGCGGGCGTGGATTCGGGGAGGGCGGCGGCATCGGGCATGGGATGCAGGCCCAGGCGCTCGAACAGCCGCGCATCAGCGTCCGGCCCCGGGTTCGGGGTGGTCAACAGTCGTTCGCCGCGAAAGACCGAGTTGGCACCGGCCATGAAGCACAGCGCCTGGGTGCTGTCGTCCATGGTTTCACGCCCCGCCGAAAGGCGCACCACGGCCTTGGGCATGGCGATGCGCGCCACGGCGATCGTGCGTACGAACTCGATCGGATCGAGCGCGGGCGCGTCGGCCAGCGGCGTGCCGGGGACCTTGACCAACTGGTTGATGGGCACGGATTCGGGGGGTGGGGCCAGGCTGGCGAGCTCGGCGATCAACGCGGCGCGAATCCGCCGGGATTCTCCCATCCCCACAATGCCGCCGCAGCAGACTTTCAGGCCGGCACCGCGCACGCGCGCCAGGGTGTCCAGCCGGTCCTCGTAGCGGCGGGTGGTGATGATCTCGTGGTAGTGCGAGCGCGCCGTGTCCAGATTATGGTTGTAGTAGTCCAGGCCGGCCGCCTTCAGGCGCTCTGGTTGGCCCGGCTTGAGCATGCCCAGGGTTGCGCAGGTCTCCAGCCCCATGGCCTTGACCGCGCGGACCAGCTCGATCACGTCATCGAGCTGCCGCTCGGTGGGTGACCGCCAGGCCGCGCCCATGCAGAACCGCTGGGCGCCCGCGTCGCGGGCGGCCCGCGCCGCCGCCAGGACATCCTCGCGCGCCATCAGGGGCTCGGCTTCGACGGCTGTCGCATGGCGCGAGGATTGCGGACAGTAGGCACAGTCCTCCGGGCAGGCGCCGGTCTTGATGGACAAGAGGCTGGATTGCTGGACGGCATTGGCCGGATGATGCAGGCGATGCACGGTTTGCGCACGCAGCAGCAAGTCGTTCAGGGGCTGGCCGTACAAATCCAGGATGGCGTCGGGAGTCCAGACGGGCCCGGACCCCGGGCGACGGTATTCGATACTCTGCATGGATGATCTGTCGTGAGCTGGAAACTGCGCAATGGTAAGAGCGCAACGAGGGCCTGGCAAGCTCAAAATTACATTAAATAGAGCTCAAAAAACAATAAAATCTCTTAAAATTCATTAATTCAACTTAATTTTGTTTTTGATCCCTCGATATCTTTGCGATTCTCGGACCCCGCATAGATGTAACTATTTATTAACCCGCAAGCGAAGCCCTTCATCCCCGCATTGTTTGCGGGCCTGGATTCGCGCGCGGTGTCGCGGGAGCCGGCGTTGGCGGGTCGAAATTCTGGAAAAGGACCTCTGACGACCACCGGGATCCGACGACCGATGCATCCGATCTCGTGGGCCTTTCCAACGCCCAGCGCAAAAGACTGCCCGATGCGCTCAAAGAGGCTTTGGTGGAGAGTGGAACAATGAAACGTCTTTCAGTCAGGAAGCATCTATACGGATGTACCCCCAATGATCGGGTATGTTTTCGAGATCCGATACTGTTATCCAAGGACAAAAAATGATCACCGCTGCCATCATCGTCTTCGCCATTGCCGCCGTGGGAGGCTTGATTCTCGCCGCCCACGTCCTGCGCGACAAGTTCGCCCCCTGGGCCTTATCGCTACTACACGCCTTGCTGGGGGCGGTGGGACTGATACTGCTCATCATCGCCCTGATCCAGGGATCCTCCTCACAACCCGTGCTGATCGGCTTTATCCTGCTGCTGATTGCAGCGCTCGGGGGTTTCTTCCTGGTCTCCTTTCATGCACGCAAGCGCCTCCCGCCGAAAGCCGTGGTGGTCGTGCACGCCGCAATCGCCGTCATCGGTTTCCTGACTCTCCTCAGTGTTGTTCTCTGACACCATGCGCCATCCTTTGCACCCCGCATTGGTCCACTTCCCAATTGCCTGTTGGCCGCTGGCGACGCTGGCGGATTTCAGCAGTCTCTGGTTCGGGGAATCCGCATGGAAATGGTCGGCTGGCCTGCTCGCGGTGGGCTGTATCGTCGCATTGCCGGCCATGGCGGCCGGAATGATGGAACTGTCCCGCGTCCCCGATGGCCCCGCCCTGGGCGATGTCTACCTGCACATGGGGCTCATGCTGACCGCTTTCGTCCTTTTTTCGACAAGTCTCCTGTTGCGCCTGGACCATTTGCAGCCGCTCGCACCGGATATTTTGTCCCTTGTTCTGGACCTTGCCGGCTTCATCACACTGGCCATCGGCGGCTGGCTGGGCGGCCGCCTGGTATATGGTCACGGCATCGGGCGCTGACCAGTTCCCCGGTTCTTATGAGCCGTAATTCTTGCGAGGACGTGTTCCCCGCCACGCGATGCACAAGCCGCTGCCGACGATCAGTGCCGCTCCGAGGCTATCAAGCAGGTCGGGGCTGTCCCGCCACATCAGCCATCCCAACAATGATGCCCACAGCAGGCCCGTGTAATCAAACGGCGCGACCACCGACGCGGGCCCGATGCGGAATCCCTGGGTAATGAAGGTCAGCCCCAGCGTGCTGAACAAAGCGATGCCGGCGAAGAACGGCCAATGCGACCAGGCTGGCGGCGTCCAGAACGGCGGCGCGGCGACCGCGCTCCAGGCCAACTGGCCCGCCACGATATAAAACATCGTCGTCAGCATGCTCTCGGCGGCGTTGATGCCCCGGGCGCTCAGCATCATGACGGCATACATCGCCGCGGTCGCCAACGGCAACAACGCCGCCATCTGGAAGCTGTCCGCGCCAGGCCGCACGATGACCAGCACGCCCGCGAACCCGGCCGCCACCGCCAGCCAGCCCTTGCGGTCCACACGCTCTTTCAGCACTAGCACGGACAGCGCGGTCACGAACAAGGGCGCGGAAAACGCAATCGCGGTGGTCTCTGCCAAGGGCAGCGTGCGCAGAGCCAGATAGAACAGCGATGCCGAAATGATGTTGAGTCCGCCGCGCAGCAGGTGCAGGCCCGCATGACGCGTGCGCAGGGCGCGCCGCCCGCCTAGGGCGAGGACCACCGCCAGTACTACTGGCAAGGCGATCACCGACCGCAGGAACAGGATCTGCACCGGGCTGTAATAATCGCCAATCCATTTGGCCAGGGCGTCGCTGCATGTCAGGAACAGGATGCCCGCGGACACGCAGGCGATCCCTGCCAGCGGGGATGCATTGGAGATGGATTTGGCTGAGGGCTGGTTCATGGCCCGTATGCTACTGCCTGGGCGCCCATCACGGACGTCCATGAAGGGGGCGTCGTGGCCGAATAGCGTGCGCACAACACCCAAGTGCGCGCTGCCGCCTATGCGCCGTGGAACTTGATGTGAAGCTGATGAACCTGCGCGGACAACGCCTCATCCGGACCGTCAACCACGGTATCCCTGACCACCTCGCCGATCGACAAGGGGAGGACTCGCGATGAACGAACAGAAAGCGCTATATGCGATGCAAGGCCAGGCCCACCATGATCAGGGTCCAGCCTTGAAGAAGCAGGTCCAGGGCCAGCAACAGCCCCAGCACCCAGACGCTGTTTTCCGGCCAGCCGGCGGCGATGGCCAGCCCCGCCAGCAGCGACGCCGCCCCCGATAGCGCCAGCCACTGCCAGCCCCGCTGGGCTCGGTTCTGGAACCACACCCACAAGCGAAAGGCGCCCGAGCCAATCAGCGTGGCGCCGATCAACAGGGTAAATAATGTGGCGCCCACCAGGGGGTTGTAAAAGGCGACGCCGCCGGCGGCCAAATATAGGATCCCGCTGACAGTCCACAGCAGGAAGCTGCGCCACCCCTGGACCCGCCAGGCATGCACCAGCATCCCCGCCCCGCCGATCAGCATCAGGATACCGATGAAAATCACGCTGGTGATGGTCGCCGTCAGGATGTGGTAAGAGGCCACGAGGCCCACCGCGATCAGCAAGGCGCCCAAGGCAATGAACCATTTCCACTTCTCGTGCAAGGCCGCCTGCGCGCGGCCACGTTCGGAAGATCCTGTCTCGGGTGTGAACTCGCTCATGGTGTTCCCCAGGGCTCGATGGTCGCAGCCACCTTAGCACATCGCGGCGGCGTCGGGTGGCCCGCCGCACGGCGGACATGATCGACGACTTGCCGCCAAAGCTCCAGACTCATCGGATGTTGGAATCACGAGAACCCGTTCAGACTCAGCTGATATTGGACAAGGCTTCGACTTGCGCACCCCTATCTTTTCATGCATAATCTCGCTTCTTCGTTAACGAAGGCCTTGTTTGGGGGTATAGCTCAGCTGGGAGAGCGCTTGCATGGCATGCAAGAGGTCAGCGGTTCGATCCCGCTTACCTCCACCAAACAGCTTAGTTTTCGAATGTCCGGTCCCCTTCGTCTAGAGGCCTAGGACACCACCCTTTCACGGTGGGTACAGGGGTTCGAATCCCCTAGGGGACGCCAGGTTCTCCCTGGAATTACGGATACCCGGAGCGGTAGTTCAGTTGGTTAGAATACCGGCCTGTCACGCCGGGGGTCGCGGGTTCGAGTCCCGTCCGCTCCGCCAACGAATTCAAAGGGCTACGTGATTTCACGTAGCCCTTTTTCTCGTTCCAAATTCCAATTTTGAAACAAGTTTTAGGCTCTACCCCATTAGTGGGGGATGGCCATTCTTCGCATGGGCGTCTTCGTGATCCCCTGATCGCCAGGAATGTCGGCAGTATCTTCCCAGCGCGTTTGGCCTTCCAGCCCTTGTATCAGGGACGTTGGCATCATTGAGACGCCTTTTGACCTTCTCTAGTTCAGTTTCTTGGCTTTACGACCCCCTGGTCGTTCGAATACTCTTTTTTCGAGCGTACTCGCTGCAAGAGGCGAGCGATATCCAAGAACCAAGGAGACAGTAATGATCAAGGCAGGAGAGTTTTTTTCGTTCGGCTTGCGTCGAGCCGCGATTGCGGCGGGCACGACTCTGTCGCTCGCCCTGTTTGGCATGGGCGTACCCGCTGCGCAGGCACAAAGCGCCACCGTTCTTAAAACGGCGTTCTATCAGCCTGATGGCCACCCGATCATCGAGTTGAGTAAAGAGGTCTTTTCCAAGATCGAGCGCGAAACAGAAGGCCGTGTGAAATTCCGGGTCTATGCGGCCTCGACATTGGTGCCGACCACCGAGATGGCCAGCGGGGTAAATGACGGCACGGCATTCATGGCCATTTGGTATATGCCGTACATGTCCAAGACGATCCCGCTCTTCGATATTGAAACCATTCCCGTTTGGACGGGTGGTTGCAAAGGGGTGGTGGGCGCATTTGACGCCGGCCTCAACGATATTTATACCGAGGCGCTGGTGCGGCAAGGCCTGACCAACGTGAAAGTGGCCGGCGTCAGCGAATGTCTGCCGCGGGTGTTGGCGGTAAGCCAGCAGGTTCGGCGCCCCGCGGATTCGAAAGGTCTGAAGATCAGGAGCGTGGGGGCCGAATCCGACATGATCCGGGACATCGGCGCGAGCCCGGTCAATATGACGATGGACCAGGTGTACGAGGCCATGTCGCGCGGCATCATTAATGGTGTGACCAACGCGTTCATGATGATCGAGGACCGGAGCCAATTCGAACTGGTGAAACATGTGACGAATATGGATCTCACGTCCGTCCTGATGCATGTGATCTACAACCCCTCCGTGCTGGACAAGCTTGACCCGCGCGATCGGAAGACCGTGGAAAGCGGCATGAGGGAAGTGGCGGACCATGTGCGTGTCGGGCTGAGCGCGTTGAACGAGAAATCCATCGCACGGGCCTCCGAGTCCCTGGGTGTGCAGGTCTATCAGCCCAATGCGGAAGAGCACAAGGAGTGGGTCCAGGCGGCGCAGGCGTCCAGGAAGGTGTTCGAGGACAAGGCCGCCAAGGATCCCTTGATCCAGAAGGGGCTGGAATACGTCTATCAGTTCAATCCGCAGAATTGATTTTCTCTCGATAGATCGTCCTAGTTCCTTCAGGAGGCCGCCCAGATGTCCGGTTCAGCCGATGTACCAAACAATGCCCTGTCTCGCGTCATCGACCGGGTGACCTCCTTTTTCCATGGTGTGGCTTTGGTGACCCTGGGCGTCATGGCGTGTCTGTTGATCTACGACATCATCATGCGCTATGTCTTCCATAGTCCGACGGACTGGGTGCTCGATGTGGTTCAACTGGTGCAGGTCACCTTGGCTTTTGCGGCGGCGGCTCCGGTTCTGCGGGATGGCGGGCATATCAATATGGAGTTGCTGTCGACGATGGTCGGCCGGCGCGCTCAAAGGCAGTTCGATATTCTTTCAAACGGCATTTGTACCGTGGGTAGCCTGTGGATGGTTGTCCTAGGCTGGCGCACCTTCAGCCAGAGCTACATGATTTCCGAGTCGTCCTACGGTATCACGCTACCGATCTATCCCTGGAAATTCCTACTGCCTTTTTGTTTCTTTGTACTGGCGTTGCAGTTTTTCGCCATGTTTCTCAACAGTATCCGGAGCCGTGTCTAGGCCGCGGCGCCGGCGCATGAACGTGCCGGCGAGGAATCGACGTACATAGGGGGCTCTCGTGGAGCGGGATCAAAAGGTTGCGATTGTGACGGGTGCCGGTGGGGGCATCGGCCGGGCCATTTCCGTCAAGCTGGTGCGGGCCGGCATGCGTCTGGTCTTGGTGGACAAGGTGCCGGAAGGCGTTGAATCCCTCGCGCAAGAAATCGTGCAGGAGGGCGGCCAAGCCATCCCCTGTCGCGTTGACGTGGGCGATGAGGCCGATGTGCGCCGCTGCTTGGAGCAAACCATCGTCGAGTATGGCCGGGTCGACTGTTTGGTGAATAACGCCGGCATTTCCCCCAAGAAGCCGGACGGCGCGAAAGCGACCCTCGTCGAGATACCGCTTGCAGAGTGGGAAACGGTGATGAGAGTCAATCTGACCTCCGTGTTTCTCATGTGTGCCGCGAGTATTCCGCACATGCAGCGCCAAGGCGCCGGCGCCATTGTGAGTATTTCATCCTCGGCTGCCTTGGATGGTGGCATTTTGGCCGCGGCTCATTATTCAGCATCAAAGGGCGCGGTGGCGGCTTTGACGCGGACTCTGGCGAAGGAAGTCGCGCGGCACGGCATACGCGTTAACGCGGTTGCGCCCGGACGGGTGGATACGCCGATGGCCAAGTTGTCATCGGATGAGCGCAACCAGGCGGCGCGCGCCAGAATCCCTCTGGGACGCTTTGCCGAACCGGAAGAGATCGCCGATTCGGTCGCCTATCTTCTGTCGGACCAAGCCAGCTATGTCACCGGGGTGACACTCAACGTAAGCGGCGGTTATGTCGTCGCTTAAAGATCATCTGCGCGTGTGACTCGCGCTTTGGCGTCGCCGTCGCCGTCGGCTCTGTCGCGGCTGCCGTGCGGGCGCTGTTTACCTTTCATTCAACGGAGTCGAAATGGATCTTGAATTGTCCGGCAAAATCGTTGTGGTCACCGGCGCCGGCCGTGGGCATGGTGAGTCAATGTCGCTTGCCCTGGCGCAGGCGGGTGCGACGGTGGCCGTCCTGGACCTCGATGGCGAAAGCGCCCGGCGCGTTTCGGACGAAATCGTGCGGCGCGGCGGGGCCAGCAGCGCGCATCAGATCGATGTGACGGATAGGGCCGCTGTTGAAACGGCGATGCAGGGCATCCGGTCGCAGTTTGGGCGTATCGATGTACTGATCAATAACGCCTGTGCCGCGATCCGCAGGATTCCCTTCCTAGAGATGGAAGCCGCCGAATGGGATCAGGTCATTGCGGTCAATCTGCGTGGCGCCTTCAACTGCTCGCAAATGGCAGGACGCATCATGAAGGAGCAAGGAGGCGGGCGAATGATCAATATCTCCTCGTTTGCCGCCGGCCTGCCCGCCGCGGGCTTCGCCGCGTACAGCGCCAGCAAAGCGGGTCTCGAGGCGCTGTCCAAGATCGTGGCGGGAGAGCTTGGCGCCTTCGGTGTGACCGCGGTTTACGTCCGGCCCGGTGTGGTGGAAACCGAATTCACCAAGCCCGGCCATGCCGGTGAGGTCGGCGAGAAGATGCGATCGGTCATTGCATCCGGCAGGTTTGGAACCACCGAGGAACTGGCCAGGGTCATCTGTTTCCTGGCGTCGCCGTTGTCCGAGTATGTCAATGGTGGTCCGATCACCGTCGATGGCGGCAAGTACGTATGTCAGTTTTGATGCGCGAGGCGATATTGCTCCAAGAGTGTGTGGAGATTCGTACGGGTGGGGCACATGGATAGGGGGCCACGATGACACACGACATGATGGGCATGATGATTTGCCTTGGTTTGCTGGGGTTCTTTCTCATCATTGGTATGCCGATCTTCATGGGCCTGCTGCTCTCGGGCCTCGCCAGTCTGCACTACCTAGAGGGATATAACGCGCTGTCGAATATCGCAGGGAAGCTGGCTTTCAACCAATTGCTGGGCTTTCCCTTGCTGGCGATCCCGATGTTCATCCTCATGGGTAATCTCCTGACGACCCACAGGATGGGAGAGGATTTATTCAGTGGCTTGCATCGGTGGTTCGGTTCTTTGCCCGGGGGCTTCGCCATCGGCAGCACCGTGGTGTGCGCGATCTTCGGCTTCATGAGTGGATCGAACACCGCCGCGGCTGCGACGGTGGGCTCGGTGGCGATCCCGGCCATGGAGGAGAAGAAATACTATCGGCCGCTCAGCCTCGGGACCCTGGCGGTCGCCGGGACGCTTGCGGCTTTGATTCCGCCCAGCACCATCATGATCATTTACGGCAGCGCGGCCACGAATGTGTCGATTGGACGGGTATTTGTCGGCGGAATCCTGCCGGGCATTTTGCTGACCTTCCTGATGAGTCTGTACATCTACCTTTACGCGCGCGTGTTCCCGAAGCGCGCGCCGCGGGGTGACAAGGCAAGTTGGACGGAGAAGATCCTGGGGCTCAAGGAACTTGCGCCGGCGATTTTCCTGTTCGTCACGATCATCGGGGGCATGTATGCCGGGATCTTCACGGCGATTGAGGCGAGCGCCGTCAGCGTGTTCGCCACGTTGATACTGCTTGTCGCCTACCGCAGGCTCAGTGTCGCCAATGTCCTTGATGCGATGAAGAGGACCGTCAAAGTATCCGGGATGATCTACATGATCATTGTCGGGGCGACCATCCTCAGCCACGTGTTCTTTATCACCGGCTTTCGGGATCTGGTGTCGGACTTCCTGCTGAGCTTCAACCTGCCGGGATGGGGGACGATGATCCTGGTCCTGCTCATCTTGACTGTGCTTGGCACCTTTCTCGATGTCATCGCCCTCATCATGATCGCGGTGCCCATCTTCCTCCCGGTGGCCGTTCAGTCCGGTTATGACGGTGTCTGGTTTGGCGTCATCATGGTGATCGCTTCCGAGATGGCGCTGTGCACGCCGCCGGTGGGCGTCAATTTGTTCGTGATCCAGGGCATCTCGCCGCCTGGAACGTCCCTCATGACGGTGGCACGCGGGGCGGCGCCCTTCATAGGCGTGATCTGGCTATTGCTGCTCCTGCTCATCTTTTTCCCTCCAATCGTGACCTGGCTGCCTAGCCGGATGGCGTTCTAGCGGTATCTGGAGAACTACTGATGACTCTCTCTCCCTTGAGGATCGGCGATCCGGCGGACGTGGCGTGGGACGCCACCGCTGATGTGGTGGTTGTGGGGTTTGGCGCCGCGGGGTCCTGTGCCGCTCTGGAGGCTCGGGCGGGTGGCGCCAGCGTTATTCTCGTTGACAAGTTCGAAGGCGGCGGCACCACGGCGCTAAGCGGTGGTGTGGTCTATGCTGGTGCGACGCGCTTCCAGCAGGAAGCCGGTTATGAGGACTCCGTCGACGAAATGATCAAGTACCTCGAACTCGAGGTCGGGGATATCGTCGGTGCCGATACCTTGCGGCGATTCTGCGAAAACAGCGCCGGGAACCTCGATTGGCTGATTTCGCATGGGGCGACCTATGGCGCGCGGCTGGCGAAGCCGGACGAGGCGTATGACGTCGCCTTGTCGGCGGGCGCTTCGCTGTACTTCAGCGGCAATGAGTTTGTCCGCTCGTATGCCGCCGTTGCGAAACCCGCGCCGCGCGGCCACATCACCGTGGGCCCGGGGTTCGGCTCGAAAGGGGTGCATTTGTTTGCCGCCTTGCGTGCGGCGGTCGAGCGCATGGGGGTTGAGACAAGGCTGCGTTCTCCGGTGCGCAGGCTGGTCCTCGATGCCGCCGGGAATGTCGTCGGTGTCGAGGTGGTACAAATCGCACCGGGAAGCCCAGCCTGGCGCCTGCATCGCTTGTGCGAGCGCCTGTACCACAAGGGCAAGGGGAATCTTTATGGACCGCCGGCGCGCCTGCTGGCGCGAGGCATTGCCTGGGCTGAACGATCCGGTGTCCCGAAACGGATACGCGCCACGGGCGGCGTGGTGCTGGCAACCGGCGGCTTCATCAACAATCGTCGGATGCTGTCTGAGTATCTTCCTCAGCACTTGAATGCGATACCCATGGGTTCCGCGGGTTGTCTGGGCGATGGCATTCGCCTGGGGCAGTCGATCGGCGCCCTGACGCGAATGGATTGCGGTGAATCGGGCCGTTCCCTCCTGGTGCCCAAGCCGTTCAAGTACGGCTTGCTTGTCAATCGGGCGGGTGAGCGTTTCATTGCCGAGGATGCCTATGGCCTGACCATCGGACATGAAATATTTCAGCAGGACGGCCATGCCGCCTGGCTGATTCTAGACGCCGAGCAGTTCAGGGCAGCGTGGCGGCTCGTGATGCCGTGGCGGCCGATGATCCTGCGATACCGGGTCCGCGCGCTCATGCCCTTGCTGTTTGCCTGGCGGCGTTCAGGAACGCTTGAGGGGCTGGCCGGCAAGTGCGGCATTCAGGCCGAGGGTTTGCGCCGTACCTTCGACCGATATGATGGTTGCCTGCGCAATCAGCAGGAGGATTGGCTGGGCAAACTGCCGCCGAATATCGCATCGCTGGGCCCGGGGCCCTATTACGCCATTGACTGTTCGCCGGACAGCAAAGGCTTTCCACCCACGTCGCTGACTTTGGGCGGCTTATTGGTCGATGAGCGCAGCGGACAAGTCCGGGGTGCCGACCAATCTGTGATCGGGGGACTGTATGCGGCGGGGCGCGCGGCGGTGGGCCTGCCCTCTAATTTCAATGTCAGCGGCCTCTCGATTGCCGACTGCGTCTTTTCCGGTCGCCGGGCGGGGCGGGCAGCCGCCAAAGCCGCGCAGGCTGGGGGGGATGGCGGGGCTTGATCCGACACGCCCCGCCGTTTCAGGGCGCGTGGCGGCTTTATTCGCCGGGTGGGTACTCGGTCAAGGCCGAGAGTTTTTCGGATAGAAAATCGACGAGCACGCGAGTCCGATAGAGCAGCTTGCGGTTTGGATAGAGAATCCAGACATTGGGGAGTTCGCCGGATGGGTAGACACAGGCATAGTCCGGTAGAAGCTGAATCAGGCGGCCTGATTTCAAATCCTCCCTGACGGTGTTTCTGCCCAATCTGGCAATGCCCAGGCCGTAGCGCGCGAACTCCACCAGCACGTTGTGGTTGTTCGCCTCGAGCCGGGACCGCACGGTGATGCCGACCGTATTGTCTCCATGCCGAAAGAACCAGTTTGTGGGTTCGTTCGAGGAGTGCACGAGGCAGTCATGCGCATTCAAGTCGCTGAGGTTTTTTGGGGTGCCCTTGCGTCGAAGGTATTCGGGCGAGGCGCAAAGAACCCGGTGTACGCTGCGGACGCGGATGCCGACCATGCTGCTGTCCGGGATCCGGCCGGAGTGGACCGCGACGTCTATGGTGTCGGTCACGAGATCGATCAGCTCGTCAGTGGTGATGACTGATAGCTTGATTTCGGGGTAGGTGGCGCAGAATTCAGACAGGACGCGGGGCAGATAGGTTCCCGCGGCATAGTAATTGACGGCAAGCCGGATCATGCCACGGGGTGTCTGAGTCATCGTGGTCATCGAGTCCTCGAGCGCCGTAAAGCCTTCGAGGGTCTGGCTCGCCCACTCCAGGACACGCTCGCCCGCCTCGGTCAGACGGATGCTGCGCGTCGTGCGCTGGAATAATCGCACGCCGAGGGCGCGCTCCAGGGCTGCGATCTGGCGTGCCGCGAGCGACCCCGAGATGCCGATCTCGCGGCCCGCCGCCGTGATGTTGTGCATTCTCGCAACCTGTTGCATCAGCTCGATCTGGGCGAGCGTGACCCTCGAGCGCACGCGCGAAGTGGGTTGAACGGGTTGGCTTGAGGTGAGGTCTTTGGAGGCGTTTTTACTCGTCATTGTCAAACCTATCTGATCGGGTGCCCCAGGCGCCTAAAGAAGACGCTGACAAAGTATCCAGCCGACATCCCGCGGGAGCGGCTTTGGGTGCTTCCTCACCTGACTATAGCGCAAGGCCGGTGCGTTCACTGGACAGGCGCAGGCCCGGAACCCCTTGTCACAAGGAGATTATGGCGATAGGCGCCATAGTTCAAGTACCTTTTTGGTAGTTCTACCGGACAGAGCCCAAACCTATAATTTTTGGCAATCATCACTCGAGGGCTCTCAATGGCAGACAGGACTTATTTGATCGCGGCTGATACCGGCGGCACATTCACGGATGTCGTGGCATTCGACTCGTCGAGCGGTCAGATCAGCTACGGAAAAGCGCTGACGAACTATTCCAATCTTGCGGACGGCGCCCTGGAAGGCCTGGAGAGCGCCGCCGTCGATCTGTCGCATGGGCTGCTTTTCAAGCACGGCACGACGCACGTGATCAATGCGTTCATTCAGCGCAATGGCGCCAAGACCGCGTTGGTGACCACCAAGGGGTTTTCCGACTTGCTGGAAATCGGCCGCGGCAACCGCCCGGTACCGTTTTCTTTGCGGTATCGGAGGGATCCGGTGCTGGTTGCCCGTGACTTGCGTTTCGACGTCGAGGAGCGCATCGACGCAAAGGGCGAGATTGTCGTGGCTTTGAACGAAGCAGAGCTCGAGACGCTGGCGCGGCGTCTCGAGGCCCTGGGTATCGAAGCCGTGGCGGTTGCGTTTCTCAACGCCTATCTCAACTCGGCCCATGAGCAGCGCGCGGTCGAGATTCTACAAGAGAGGCTCCCGCGGGCTTATGTCACCTCGGGCAGCGCCTTGAGCCGCGAATGGTACGAGTATGAACGGACCTCCACGGCAGCCGCCAATGCGTATGTCGGCCCGAAGATGCGCCACTACGTGGATATGTTCGATGCGCGGCTCAAGCAGCGCGCCTTTGGCGGGACCTTCTACATGATGGGCTCCAATGGCGGCGTGCTGTCGACGGAGCGGTCCGTGAAGGAGCCCATCGCACTGGTCGAGTCGGGGCCGGTCGGTGGATGTATCGGTGCCGCCAGGTATGCGGCGGAACTCGGGATCGAGAACGTCATCGCCTTCGACATGGGGGGGACGACGGCCAAGTGCGCCCTCGTCATGAATGCGCAATTCGATGTGCAGCCGCTCTACTACGTGGGTGGCTATGACCACGGCTTTCCCCTGCGCACGCCGGTCGTCGATATCGTGGAGGTCGGCGCCGGGGGAGGTTCCATCGCACATATCGACCCAGGTGGGGATTTCGTGGTGGGGCCGCAAAGCGCGGGCTCCGAGCCAGGGCCCGTGGCCTTTGGCAGGGGCGGCGTCGAGCCCACGATCACGGATGCCAATCTGGTGCTCGGGCGTATCGGCGCGGGGAAATTCATGAGTGGTCGCCTGAGCCTCGATGTCGACCAGGCGCGGCATGCGATCAGGACAAATATCGCCGAGCCCCTTGGCCACGGCGATGCGGACGGCGTGGATACCGCGGCCCAGGGCGTGCTCGACCTTGCGAATATCGCCATGACCAATGCCATCAAGGAAATCTCGATCGAGCGCGGGTATGACGTCAGGGAATTCGCGCTCTTCGTCTTTGGCGGTAGCGGCCCCTTGTTTGGCTGCCAGCTTGCCCGTGCGCTCAAGATCCCTCGGGTGATCGTACCGCCGCACCCAGGGAATTTCAGTTGCCTTGGGATGTTGTTGGCCCCCATCCGGGTTGATTTGGCCAGGACGGTCGTCGGCGCCGTGTCAGAGGATACTCTGCGCGAGGCGGAGGCAATATTCGAGGCATTGGAGGACGAGGCTCGGGTGACGCTCGAGCGGGAATGCAAATCCGGAACCATGAACAGCGAGCGATCGCTGGAGATGCGCTATCGGGGGCAGAAGCACAGCGTACAGGTCAGGATCGATCGCGAGTCGGCCGTCGAGACGATCGTGCAGAAATTTGATGAGATCTACAGTGCGCGCTATGGGCATGTCAACGCGGATTGTGCCATCGAGATCGTCGGTGCGCGCCTGTTCATGGAGGGCGACGTCGCGCGCCCGGGGCTCGAGGCGCTTGGCGGGGGCGGGATGAACGTCGGCGCGACACAGCCGGTGCCGTCATCGCGACGTTCCGTCTATTTCCCCAGGCCGTTCAGCCGGGTCGAGACCGACGTGTGGGATCGGGCCTCGCTGCCTGTTGGTTTCAAGATCGTCGGCCCGGCGATCATCGAGGAGTACAGCTCGACGACGGTGATCCTGCCTGGTGATATCGCCGAAGTTGGAAAGCTGGGCGAGATTTCGATTTCGTGTGACTTGTCATGATGCGGAGCAATGTGATGGACGCCAAAGTGGTGGGGCTGGAAGGCAATGCCGAGCGTGTACCGACGCTCGACGATCTGATCACGCTTCAGATCATTCGTAACGACCTGGTGTCGATTCCGAATCAGATCGATCGGAACGTGACGCGCACCGCATTTTCGCAGTTGATCAATGAGTACAAGGACTATGCGGTCGGCATCGTGGATCCCGATGGCAACCTGATTTCCCAGTCTCGCGGCAGCCTGTTGATTTTTGCGGCGAATGCGTTGGGTACCGCAGTTCGGGACGGGCTCGCGCTGCACGGGGAGGAAAACCTCGGTCAGGGGGATGTGCTGATCTCAAACCACGCAGAGACGCTCGGACAGCATCTCAATAACGTGGTCATGTATACGCCGGTGCGGGCGGATCAGGGGCGTGGCGAGATCGTCGCGTTCTTTTGTGTACTCATGCATTGGATTGATGTCGGTGGGATCATGGTGGGTTCCAGCACATCGACCTCGACCACTGAGATTTTTCAGGAAGGCATTCAGTTCCGTAGCGTGAAGCTGATGCATCGTGGTGAGCGTTCCGAGGACATGTTCCGGATGATCCGGTACAACACGCGTTTTCCAGAGGAACTGATCGGCGATGTCGAGGCACAGATCGCCGGCTGTCTATTGGGCCGGGACATGGTGGCTCAGATCGTCGGAAAGTATGGAATCGAAGGGTTCAGGGACGCGGTCGCCGCCATGCGGGATCATGCCAGGCGCTTGAGCAGGCAGGCGATCAAGGCCGCTCCAAAGGGTGAGTTTTCAGCCTTCGCGTTTCTCGATAACGACGGCGTGCAACTCGATAAGACGGTTCCCATCGGCGTCCAGGTGCGACTGGACGGAGAGCGCCTCACGGTTGATTACGTCGATGTGGCGGACCAGCTATCCGGCCCGATGAATGCCGGACGTAACGGTGGCGCGGTTGCCGCCGCCCGGATTGCGCTCAAGTATCTGATCTCGCCCGATGAGCCTCTGAATGAGGGTGACTTTGATTTTCTGGATGTCGAGATTCCCGAGGGAAAATTCCTGTCGGCTCGCCGCAATGCGCCCTTGGGACTTTCAGGGCACATGATTCCCACCACGGTGGATACGATTTTGCGCGCCTTGGCCGAGCCCTTTCCGGATCGGGTGGCGGCGGCTCATCACGGGACCTACGGGGCCTACGCATTCCACGGAATCAGCGCTTTCACCGGAGAGCCGTTTTTTCACCTCGACACCTCGGTGGGTGGCTGGGGTGCGTCCTCGACCATGGACGGCTACGGCCCCTCACGATCGAATGTGCATGGCGATACCTCGGACGTGCCGATAGAGGTGCAGGAGGCATACTATCCGTTTCGCTTTGTCTCTTACCGTTTGCGCGGCGACTCGGCGGGGGCGGGCGAGTTCCGGGGCGGTCTGGGTGTCGAAAAAACCTATCTGGTCACGGGGCCCTGTCGGATCACTCTCAAGATCGACCGGACCAAATGTGCGCCCTGGGGCGTTGCCGGAGGGAGCGAGGGCAAGGTGTCGGACGTCGACATCTTTCGTCGTGACGGCTCCCATATCCGTTCCTTCAAGGGGACTTACGAGGTGGATGAAGGCGATCGCATCGTGATTCGCACCGGTGGCGGCGGGGGCTATGGCTACGCTTGGCGGCGGGATCCCGAGCGCGTCCGAACCGATGTCCGCTTCGGCTATGTGTCACGCGAGGCCGCGCTTGCCGATTATGGTGTGGCCTTTGGGGATGACCTGGAGATCGATGTCGAGGGGACCACCGCCCGGCGTCGGGCAATGTCTGAAGGGCAGGGACAGGTCGCCTAGCGGCCGTGATGTGAAATTGATCGAGGAGGTCAGGTAGATGCTGAACGAAACACATGACAAGACGCTGACGAGCTGGGTGCAGGGTGCGCAGGAGCCGGGGGGGGATTTCCCGATCCAGAATTTGCCATTCGGAGTCTTTGCGCCCAAGGCGGGCGGCGAGGCCCGCTTGGGCGTCGCCATCGGGGACTATGTGCTGGACCTGCGCGCTGCCGTAGAGCAGGGCCTGGTTGCGGGGGATTCAGAGCCGCTGGCGCGCGCCTGCCGCCAGGCGACACTCAACGAGCTGATGGGGCTTGGCCCGCAGAGCTGGCATGTGCTGCGGCTTGCGCTCTCGCGGCTGCTGCGCAAGGGCTCGGGTCAGCGCGCGCAAACGCTGCCGCTCCTGCGGCGGCATGATGACGTCGAGATGAGGCTTCCCGCAACCGTTGGGGACTATACGGATTTCTATACGTCGATACACCACGCCACCAATGCCGGGAAGATCTTCCGCCCCGACAATCCGCTCTATCCGAACTTTACCCGACTGCCCGTCGGCTATCATGGCCGGGCCTCGTCCATTGTCGCCAGCGGCCATCCGTGTCGGCGGCCCTGGGGACAGCAGCGCCGTCCGGAAGCTGCCGAGCCCGTTTTCGCGCCGTCCACCAAGCTCGACTTCGAGCTTGAGTTGGCGATTTTCGTGGGCCCCGGCAATGCGCCGGGTGAACCGATTCCGATGGCGTCGGCGGAGCAGCACGTGTTCGGCGTGTGTCTGCTCAATGATTGGTCGGCGCGCGATATCCAAGCTTGGGAGTACCAGCCTCTAGGCCCGTTTCTGGGCAAGAGCTTTCTCACCACGATCTCTCCTTGGATTGTGACCATGGAGGCTCTTGAGCCCTTTCGGCGGTCGATGACTCTGGATCCGGCGCAGCCTGCGGTGCCGGCCTATCTGTCGGATCCCGCCCACGATCAGCGCGGCGCGCTGGGCATCGAAGTCGAAGTCGCACTAGAGACCGACGGCATGCGAGGCAAGGGGCAGAAGCCGGCGGTACTCGCCAAGGCGGCATTCGCTCAGCAGTATTGGAGCGTGTTTCAGATGCTTGCGCACCATGCGAGCAATGGTTGCAATCTGAATCCCGGCGATCTGATGGGCACCGGCACGATCTCGGGCCCGACACCCGGAGAGGAGGGCTGCCTGCTCGAAAAGACCTTGAATGGGGCACGCCCCGTCGAGCTTCCTAGTGGCGAGTCCAGAACGTTTCTCGAGGACGGGGACGAGGTCATCATGCGCGCCCGCTGCGAGCGGGAAGGGTTTGTTTCGATCGGCTTCGGGGAATGCCGTGGCCGGATCGAGCCATCGACGGCGTATCCGGGCGTGTCGGATTAAGGTAGGCGGCGACTCGACCGGCCATGGGATCATCCGCTGGATGTGGATGGCCTGGCGGCCGGGCGTCTCGAGCTTGAAAAAGTGACGGGGGGTAATCGGATGGAACCAGCGGCAAGAGGTGAGGCGGCGGGCGGGGATCTCAAAGAGCGGAATGCCTGCGTGCAGGCGGCTCTAGAGCGTGTGCGCGCGGCGGTGGCGGGCGGGGTGACCCGGACGGCGCTCGAGTGCGTGCTATCTGAGTTGAAACGTCTGGCGGAGAATACGGCGTGGTGGTCCGTGGATCTCTTCCCCTCGCCACAGAAACCGGACCTCCAAGCGCGTTATCTGATTTCGGAGGATTCGGATCGGAGCTTTGCGCTCTACCTCAATGTCATGCGCCCGGGCAAGAAGATCGTGCCGCACAATCACACGACGTGGGCGTGTATCGCCGCGGTGGACGGGGTTGAGCACAATCAGGTCTATCGCCGCCTCGATGATGGTTCGAGAGAAAACGTGGCGATCCTCGAGGAAGACCGTCTGGTTGTCGTCGGGCCGGGAGCCGGAATCGCGCTCATGCCCGATGACATCCATTCCGTGCATATCCAGGGCGAGCAAGTGATCCGTCACCTGCATCTGTATGGCCGTGCCCTCGAGACGCTGACCGACCGCCTTGCGTTCGATGTCTTGGCGCAGACGTGCTCCAAGATGAATCTCAGCGTCGCCACCCAGCGATAGGCTATGACGCAGATACAGACACACAGTGGGCAGGAACAGGCGGACGTTCTGGTTTTTGGGACGGGTGCCGCCGGCTTGACCGCGGCCCTGGTGGCTGCCGTCGAGGGCCTGGAGGTCAGGGTCTTCGAGAAATCGGCGTTCGCGGGCGGGACGACGGCGACCTCCGGGGGCTCTCTGTGGGTGCCCGGCACGGCACAGACCCTCCGGGATACGCCGGAGGCTACCGTCGACCTCGCCAGGAAGTATCTCCTGGGAGAGCTTGGCGACTGGGTCCGGCATGACCTGCTCGACGCATTTCTCGCAGCCTCGCCAGAGGCGATCGATTATCTGGCGCAACACAGCGCGGTGCAGTTCGCCCATGCCACCAATCCGGACTATCACGCGGACGCTCCCTTTGGCTCGGCGACGGGTCATGCGATCACCGCGCTGCCGTTTGATGCCCGCCGGCTTGGGGCGGACTTTGCACGCCTGAAACCGCCCAGGGATGTGTTCATGGTGCTGGGGGGCATGATGGTGGGGCGCCGCGAGATCCCCATGCTCTTGCGCCCCTTCTCGAGCGTCGCCAACTTCCGCCGTACCGTCAGCCTGTTGGCCGGCTACGCGCGCGACCGCTTGCGTTATCCGCGGGGCACACGCTTGCTGATCGGCAACGCTTTGATCGCCCGGTATATGTACAGCTTGCGCCAGCGCGGTGTGTCCATCGACTATGAAACCCGACTGGTCGAGTTGCATCGAGAAGACGGACGCGTGGCAGGGGCGGTGGTCGAGCGGGCCGGTCGCCGGTGGCTGGTGCGTGCGCGTCGAGGCGTCGTACTCGCAACAGGGGGCATCGCGCACAGCAAACCCCTGCGTGCCGAGTGGATGGCCGCGCATCCGCACGATCATTCGATGGCCGATGAAGGGGACACGGGTGACGGTGTGACTGTGGCGCGCAGTGCAGGGGCCAAGGTCGATGCGGCGGTTTCCAACCCCGCGTACTGGTCGCCGGCCTCGATCCGTCAGCGGGAGGACGGTAGCCGGACTTTATGGATCCACGGCCATATGGATCGTGGCAAACCGGGTCTGATGGCGGTCGGCGCCTCGGGTCGGCGGTTTGTCAACGAGGCGGACTCCTACCATGATTTCGTCCTGGCGATGTTTGGCGGCGATGGGCGCGCGCCGATCCCGTCGGCTTACCTGATCTGCGATCATCGCTTCATTCGGAAGTACGGGCTGGGCTTGGTGCGCCCGCTGATCTCCAGGATCGAGCCGTTCGTGCGCGATGGTTATCTGATACGAGCCGACTCGATCGAGGCGCTGGCCGAGCGCGCCGGCATCGATCCGTTGGCATTGCGCGAGACGGTCGCGACGTATAACGTCGATGCCCAGCAGGGGGACGATAGCCAGTTCGGGCGGGGTAGCCGGATCCTCAACCGGTTCAACGGGGATCCGGCACATCGGCCGAACCCTTGTATGAGTCCTATTGCGCATCCGCCCTACTATGCGCTGAAAGTTCACCCTTGCACCATCGGGACCACGATCGGCTTGGCGACCGATGCCGATGCCCGGGTGCTGGACGAGAACGACAATCCGATGCCGGGGCTCTACGCCTGTGGCAATGACATCAGTTCTGTATTTCGCGGTTTTTACCCCGGTCCCGGTGCCACGCTTGGCGCGGCTGTCGTTTTCGCATACCGTGCGGCGCGACACTTGGCGGTGGGTTCCGGGGACGCGACCCTTTCCGGATAGGCATCATGAATATCGTCACTCCCCTTGTATTGCAGGACTGGTTGTTGAATAGCGAGACGGAACTGGCGGTTCTTGATGTCAGGGAGGCGGGTGAGTTTGGCTGGGGGCATCTGCTGTTTGCCATTCCGCTGCCGTATAGCAGGCTGGAGGTCGAGCTGGATCGGCTGGTGCCGCACCGCGCCACGCGCCTGGTTTTTTGTGACGATGGGGTGTCAGGGGTCGCGCAGCGCGCCGCCCAGCGCGCCGCGATGCTTGGCTACGAGCAGGTGCATGTGCTCGGGGGGGGGACGGCGGCTTGGCGCAGCGCGGGATATCCCCTTTTCGCCGGGGTCCATGTTCCGAGCAAGACATTTGGCGAGCTTGTCGAGGAAGTCTGTCACACCCCGCGCATATCGGCCCAAGATCTGCATGCGCGACAGGCTCGCGGGGAACACGTGATTGTCGTAGACGGCCGGCCGTTCGCCGAATACAGCAAGATGAACATACCGGGTAGCGTCTGTTGCCCCAATGGCGAGCTGGCCTATCGGATATCCGCAATCGCCCCCGATGAATCAATACCCATCGTGGTCAACTGCGCGGGGCGTACACGCAGCATCATCGGTGCGCAGACGCTGATCGATATCGGTCTGCGGAATCCCGTGTACGCGCTGGAAAACGGGACACAAGGGTGGGCTTTGGCTGGGTACGATCTGGAATATGGCGGCACGCGTCGCTATCCAGCCCAGCCGCCCGTCTCCGCGCTGGTCGAACGCGCGGCATCCGTCGCGGCGCTGGCGCAGCGGCGGGGTGTGCGTGCTCTGGACGTCAGCGAGGCGTGTCGGTGGCTCGCGGACACGGACCGCACGACGTATTGGCTCGATATCAGAACCCCGGAGGAATTCTCGGCGGATGCGGCGCCGGGGGCGCAGAGCGCGCCCGGCGGGCAGTTGATTCAGGCGACTGATCAATGGCTAGCGGTGCGCGGTGCGCGGGTGTTGCTGGCCGATCATGACGGCATCAGGGCCCCGGTGGTCGCGCAATGGCTGCGGCGTCTGGGCTGGGATGCGCATACCGTCCGGGTATCCGAGGGATTTGCCCTGAAACCGCGCGACCGCGAGTGTGACATCGCCTCATCCATGCCGTTGCCGATTCCGGTGGAGCCCGGGCGCTTGGATGATTGGCGCCGGACCGGCGAGTGCCTCCTTGTCGATATCCGCTCGAGCATGGACTTCAGAAAAGGCCATATCCCGGGCTCTATATGGTCCATACGGTCGCGCCTCGCCGAGGACGTTCCGGACAGCCCAAGGCGGGTGGTGCTGATTTCCGACGATCTCGTCATGATCCGGATGGCGGCGCTAGAACTGGTGCAGCGGCGAGGTCAGGACATTCATTATCTTGAAGGAGGCTGCCGCGGCTGGCTGGATGCCGGCGGGCGCCCCGAGGCTTCGCCCGCAGTGCCTACCGATGATGACGCAATCGATTATCTGTTCTTCGTGCATGACCGTCATGACGGAAATCTTGACGCGGCACGCCAATACCTGGCCTGGGAGCAAGGCCTCGTCGCCATGCTTGATCCAGCGGAGCGTGCCAGGTTCAATCCATAGGAGAGTGACCCATGTCCACAGGGCTCGAGAATCAACTGTTTCGCAATTTGTTCGGCACGGAAGCCATGCGCGCCATTTTTTCCACCTATGGCACATTGCGGTCCTGGCTGCGGGTAGAGAAGGCGCTGGCGCAGGCACAGGGCGAGCTGGGGGTGATTCCCGCCGATGCCGCCGCCGCAATCGCCATTGCGTGCGACGCTGATGACTACGACATTGACGCGATCGAGGCTGAGATTTGCAGCACCCTGCACCCTCTCGTACCCATCGTGCGGGCCATCGTCAAGAAGACCGAGGGCGCGGGGGCGCAATGGGTGCACTGGGGAGCGACAACGCAGGATATCATCGATACCGGCGCCGTCCTGCAGATGCGCGATGGCCTGGACCTCATTCTGGCCGATCTGAAAAGCGCCACGGCCGCATTGGCGGGAAAGGCCGGGCAGTGGCGCGCCGTTCCGATGGCGGGCCGAACGCATGCCCAACATGCCTTGCCGATCACGGCAGGCTATAAAGTTGCGATCTGGCTTGATGAACTGGGACGCGTTGTGGCCTCTCTCGAGGTTGCGCGCAATAGCCTGCCGGGACAGTTGGCGGGCGCGGTTGGGACCATGGCGTCGCTGGGTGATGACGCCGCCCGGGTGCGCCAGGCCTATTGCCAGGTGCTTGGCCTCGTGGATCCGGTGGTCCCGTGGCACACCTCGCGTGATCACATCCGCAAGGTCTGTCACGCCCTGATCGACTTGTCCGTCTCGGTCGAGCGCATCGGGCAGGAGGTCATTCGCCTGCAGGCCACCGAACTGGGCGAAATGTCCGAACCGATCTCCCCGCAGCATGTCGGGTCCTCGACGATGCCTCAAAAGCGCAATCCACACCGTGCGGAATGCATGGTATCGGGTGCGCGCATGATGCGCGCCCAGGCCGAGCAGTGCATCGGGGCGGGGGTCCATGCCTTCGAGCGTGACATGTCGATCTGGCCCGTGGAATGGATCGCCTTGCCCGATGCATTCGTGTTGGCGGCCGGGCTGGCGGCGAATCTTTCGGTGCTGGCGCAGGGGCTGACGATCAATCCCGAGCGCATGGCGGAAAACCTGGCCCTGAGCGGCGGGCAGATCATGCTGGAGAGCGTCATGATGAAGCTGGGCCGGCAGATCGGCCATGAGGCGGCCCATGACCTCCTCTGGCGGTGTGTATCCAGGTTCCAGAAGGAAGGCGGATCGTTCACCGATATTCTGCGCTCCTCCACCGATCTCATGCAGCACCTTGGTGAGGCTGAACTGGCCACGGCGCTGGAGTGGTCGGATTACCTGGGCGAGACCGAGGCCATCATAGGGCGTGTCCTTGCGCAAAACGCGGCCACGTCATAAGCATCGGGTCCCCGGCAGTTGCGAGTTCCGGCGCGCTTGAGGGGCGCGCGGGATTCCCCTGCTCGGATGATAGGCAGGTTCCGCGGGGCCGATGACAGATACGTTTCGGCGCTGGTATCCACGATTGCAGTCGGTTTGAAAGCTCCTGTCAAAGGTACAATGTGTTACTTTAACTGACCCTCTGACGATTCACATGGTGGGGCATGACAGGAGATTCACACGCTCGCCACGCTCCCCCCCGCGGATTGAATACCATGGCGGGGGTGTTCTTCGCGTTGCTCCTGGTGCTCGTGATCGGCAACGGGTTCGCCGCGTATATCCTCCAGTCTTATCATGCGAATGCCGTCGCCAAGCTCGATACCCTGGATAGGATGCGGGTGCTCGGCCTGCAGACCGCCTTGCAGTCGGTGCGCCTCACCGACGCGAATCATGCGCTCGATGCCTATCTGGGCGGTGGCGTCGATGTCTTCAGCCAGAGCCTGGCGGCCCTCGAGCACGGGGGCGCGGTTGCGGGTCGCGAGATCGCTCCGCTCGAGGATCCCCGCCTGCGCGCCTATCTGCCCAAGATCCAGCGCGATTGGGAGTCCTTCCGCAGTCGGGTCCAGTCCGTGGTGCTGGACAGTTATTCCGTCAAGGGCCTGTCCGATGTCGGACACACGGGCGTCTCGTCGTCGGTGTTGCGGCAATGGGTCATCGATGATGCCGAGGCGCTGACCCAATCCCTGCAGGCGCTGAGCCACGAGCTGCTCGAGGTCGTGCAGCGGCGCAAAGCCCTTGCCCTCGGCCTGGGTGCGGGCTTGTTGGCGATCGACCTGCTCGTCCTGCTGGTGGCTTTCGTGCTGGTGCGTCGTCGCCTGATATCGCCGCTGCGCAAGCTGCACCTGTCGTGCAGGGACTGGATGCGCGGCCATTTCGCGACGCGGATCGACTACAAGGGCACGGACGAGTTGAGCGACCTGGTCCAGGCGTTCAATAGCGGCGCGCAGCGCATCCAGGACCTGCTCGAGACCACGCGCAAGGACCGGATCGGGCGCGAGCGCTCGGATACGATCTTTCGGGGCCTCGCGGTCAATTCCATGGTTGGCATCTATCTCGCCGAGGGTGAGCGCTTCAGCTTCGTGAGCGCCAAGATGGCCGAGATCTTCGGCTATACGCCCCAGGAAATGATCGACACGCTGCCGGTCATGGGGGTGATCGTGCCGCGCGAGCGCTACCTGGTGGCCGAGTCGATCAAGGCCAGCCTCAAGCGCAAGGATGGGACGGTGCGCTACGAGCGCCATGGGCGGCGCAAGGACGGGACCGTCATCGACGTCGAGGTCTTCAGTTCCAGCCTCCAGGTCGGGGAGGCCACCGCGATCATCGGGATCGTCCAGGACATTACGGAACGCAAGAATGCGGAGGCCTCGGCCCAACTCGCGGGTATCGCCTACGAGAACAGCGGCGAGGCGATCGCCGTCACCGATGCGGCAGGCGTGATCATGGATGTCAATCCGGCCTATGCCCGGATCACGGGTCGCTGGGCCGACGAGGTGGTGGGCGAGATGTTGCCGCTGCTCAAGCCAGGCCGGCACAATCGCGACTTCTACGACGCCATGTGGCATGCGATCAACACCACCGGGCGCTGGGAGGGCGAGTACTGGAGCCGGCGCAAATCCGGCGAGGACTATGCCGAGCGCGTGGTCGTCGACACCGCCTGGAACCATGATGGTTCGGTCAATTGCCGGGTGGCAATGGTCAGCGACATCACGGAAAAAAAGCATGCCGAGAAGCAAGTCTGGTGGCAGGCGCACCATGATCCCTTGACCGCGCTGCCCAATCGCCAGTACTTCAACGATCGGCTCGAGCGATCGGTGGAACGGGTTGCGCGCGGCGGTCCGCCGCTCGCCCTCATGTTCCTCGATCTGGATGGATTCAAGGCGATCAATGATTCGATGGGCCATGCCGTGGGCGACCAGGTGCTCACCGAGGTGGCTGGGCGCCTGCGCGCCTGTGCCGGCGAGGCCGGGTTCGTGGCTCGGCTGGGCGGTGACGAGTTTGTCGTTCTCCTGGGCGGGGCCGGCGACCAGGCCCAGGTCGAGGGCCTGCGCCGCGACATCATGCGCAGCGTGACGGCGCCCTACTTGATGGCCGGGGAATCCCTGCGGGTTTCCGCCAGCATCGGGATCGCCCTGTATCCCAAGGACGCCGAGGACAAGGACTCCTTGCTGCGGCACGTCGATCTGGCCATGTACGCGGCCAAGGCCGAGGGGCCGAACCACCATCGCTATTTCGATAAGGACATGCGCACCCGCGCGCGGATGCTCAGGGATTTGGTCCAGGGCCTGCCCGGAGCCTTGGCCGACGAGCAGTTCTTTCTCGTGTACCAGCCGATCTACGACATGGGCACCGGCCGCTTGTCCGAGGCCGAGGCGTTGTTGCGCTGGAATCATCCCGAGCTCGGCATCATCCGGCCGATGGATTTCCTGCCCATGGTCGAAGACCGCCAGTTGATCGGCACCATCGGCGATTGGGTCCTCGATCGCGTGGCAACCCAGGCCTCGGACTGGCGCGCGCGGTACGGCGGGGAATTCCGGGTGGCGGTCAATGTGTCGCCCGCGCAGCTCGAGGGCGGCGAGGGCAACCGTCTGGAATGGCTCGAATGTCTGCGGCGGCATGGCCTGGCGGCCGACGGCATCGTGCTCGAATTCTCGGAACGCGCGCTGGCGGGCATGGGTGTCGGCGCGCTGGCCAATTTGCGATCCCTGCGCGAGGCCGGCATGGGCATCGGCCTGGATGCGTTCGGGATCGGCTCGGCCTCAATGTCCACGATCGGCCGCATGCCCGCGGACTATATCAAGCTCGATCATGCCACCACCGCGCACATTGTCGAGGACGTTCAGGCCCTGCACGTGTGCGAGGCCATCATCTTGCTGGCCCACAAGCTGGGCGTGCAGGTGATCGCCGAGGGCGTGACCAGCGAGGCGCAGCACGAGCTCCTGCTGCGCGCGGGCTGCGATGCGGGCCAGGGGTATTGGTATGACGAGCCGCTCGAGCCCGCGGGGCTCGAGCGGCGTCTGGCCGAAAGGCGGGGTCGGGTGGCGCGCGGCGTATGAGGTGGGCTTGGATAGCGTCGGGCGGCAGGTGGCTGAGGTCCCTGCATGATCAAAGCCTGGGGCGCAAGGCTGGCGTGGTGTTCCTGTTGATCTTCCTGTTGGCGGCGGCCAATATCATCGTGGTTCGTCTGGCGATCGATCGCTCCGATTCGGTCGCCGCGATCGTGAACGTGGCGGGCAAGATGCGCATGCTCAGCCAGCGCGCGGCATATCATGGGCAGGCGGCAGCCCAGGGATGGGACGCCATGGGCGGGCGGCTGCGCGGGGACGTTGCCGATTTCGAGCACGCCTATCGGGCCTTGTCGGTCGGCGGTGAGGTCTTCGGCATGACGGTGCGTCCGCTCGAAGGCGCGCTGCAGGAGGGCCTGCGCGAGGTCGGGGGCGCCTGGCGCCAGTATCGCGAGGACGCCTTGGCGCGTCACCTGACGGGCGGCATTCCCGACGACGAGGATCGCGCCCGCGCGTTCCAGGCTCTCGATGCGCAGGCCCAGGCCGTCTTGCGGGCGACCGAGGAACTGTTGGTCAGCCTGGTGGACAAGGAGGCGGCCTACCGCCGCAGCCACCTCGAGGCGCTCTACCTGGTGTTCGGCCTGGACTTGCTGCTGTTGCTGCTGGCCAGCGCGGCCGTGCGGCAGTATGTGCTGCGTCCCTTGCGGGTGCTGTCCGGGTATTGTCAGGAGCTCATCCGGGGGAACTACGCGGCACGCGTGGCCTATACGCCCAATGACGAGATCGGCCAGCTCGCGCGGGGCCTGAACGACAGCGCGCGGCGCACGCACGAACTCATGAAGCGGATCCAGACGGAGCACGACAATCTGCTGCGGGCCGAGGCTCTGTTTCAGGGCGTGGCGGATAACGCGGCGGTGGGCGTGATCGTCGTGCTCAACGATATGAGCCTGCGCTATGCCAACGGTGTTTACGCCCGGATGCTGGGCCTCGAAGCCGGCGCGCCGCTCTACGACTCGAGGGTCGAAGATGCCTTCGTCGCGCGGGACCGGCAGCGCATCAAGGCCCTGCTGGGCGGTTATCTGGATGGCCGGCTCAGCACGGACCGCGCGCACGTCTTTCACTTGCGCTCGGCGGACGGCAAGGGGCTGCCGGTCGAGCTGTTCTGCTCGTCGATGCGGCTGGGGCCGGACCGCGCGGTGGTCGTGCTGCTGATGGACGTGAGCGAGCGGCGCGAGGCCGAGGCGGCGGCCCGCGAGGCGTCCCTGGTCTTCGAGTCGACCAGCGAGGCGATCGTCGTCACCGACGCCCAAGGCTGCGTGCTCAACACCAACCCCGCCTTCAGCGTGATCACCGGCTATACACAGGAAGAAATGCTGGGCGTCAATATGCGGGTCCTGTCCTCGGGCCGGCAGGATGGCGCCTTTTACCAAAAGCTCTGGGAGGACCTGCGGGTGTGGGGCCGCTGGAGCGGCGATCTGTGGAATCGGCGCAAGGACGGCCAGGACTATGCCGAGCACCTGACCATCAACGCGGTCTACGACGCCGAGGGCGGCGTGCGGTGCTTTGTCGGGATTTTCAGCGACATTACGCAGCAGAAGCGCTCCGAGGACTTGATCTGGCGCCAGGCGCATTATGACAGCCTGACCAGCCTGCCCAATCGCCAGCACTTCCATCTCAAGCTGCAGGAAGCCTTGGAGCGCGCGCGTGCGAGCGCGCACGGCTCGGTGGCGCTGGTCTTTCTCGACCTGGACCTGTTCAAGGAGGTCAACGATACCCTGGGGCACGAGGTCGGGGACACCCTGTTGCGCGCGGTGGCGGCGCGGATCGGCGGCGCGGTCCGTGAGAACGACGTGGTGGCCCGCCTGGGCGGCGACGAATTCACCCTGATCCTGGAAGGGATCGGCGGCGATTCGCCGGCCGTCGACCGGATCCTGCGCGACGTGCTCGAGGCGCTGGCGAGGCCCTACCTGTTGAGCGGCCAGGAGGTCACGGTCTCGGCGAGCGCGGGCGTGACCTTCCACCCCGAGGATGGCGAGGAGGCCGGCGAGCTGTTGCGCAACGCCGACCTGGCGATGTACGCGGCCAAGGAAGGCGGGCGCAATCAGTACCGGCGCTTCGAGCCCTCGATGCGCGAGGCCGCGCTGATGCGCCGCCAACTGCACCGCGACCTTCAGTCCGCCCTGGCCGAACGTCAATTCCACCTGCTCTACCAGCCCATCGTCGAACTGGATACCGGCCGCATGGTCAAGGTCGAGGCCCTGCTGCGTTGGAGTCATCCGGCGCGCGGCGTGTTGTCGCCGACGGCATTCATTGCGCAGGCCGAGGAATCCGGCCTCATCCGCGAGATCGGCGATTGGGTGTTTCGCGAGGCCACGATGCAGCTCGTGGCCTGGCGCCACGCCCTCGCGGACGGCCTGCAGATGAGCATCAATGTCTCGCCCATCCAGTTGCTTGCCGACGGTATCCAGACAGGGGACTGGTTGGCGCACTTGCGCGAGCTCGGCGTCGCGCCCGAGCGCCTGACGGTCGAGATCACTGAAAGCCTGCTGATGGACATGGGGCCGGCGACCCAGGAAAAGCTGCTGGCCTTCCGCGATGCGGGGGTCCAGGTGGCCTTGGATGATTTCGGGACAGGCTATTCCTCGCTGTCATACCTGAACCGCTTCGATATCGACTACATCAAGATCGACCGCACGTTCGTCGACGCGCTGGGCGCCGGCACCGAGAGCCTTGCGCTGTGTCAGGCCATCATCGTGATGGCGCACAAACTGGGGCTGGCCGTCATCGCTGAGGGGGTGTCCACCACGCAACAGTGCGAATTGCTGAGGATGGCGGGCTGCAATTATGCCCAGGGCTATTTCTTTGCCCAGCCCCTCGAGCCCGGCGGGATCAAGGATCTGATTGGCCGGCGTCTGCTGTAGCCTCGTGCCGGCGGGGCGCATTGCGGCGCGCGAGGCCCAGCAGCAGGCAGGCGAGCGTCCAGGCCAGAGTGGGCAGATCGCCCCAACGCACGTAGGGCGTCAGGCCTTGCGTCCCCTGGATTTCGACGTCCAGCACGCCCGGCCCCTGTGTATCCAGGGTCGCGCGCACGCGCCCCAGGGGGTCGATGGCGGCCGTCATGCCGGTGTTGGTTGCGCGGATCATGGGCCGTCCGGTTTCCAGGGCTCGCAGGCGGGCGATCCGCAGGTGCTGGCGCAGGGCCCAGGTGTCGCCGAACCAGGCGAGGTTGCTGAGGTTCACCAGCACGCTGGGGCTGTCTCCTTGCGGGCCGGGCCTGACGGTGGCGGCGATCTCGGCGCCGAAGGTATCCTCATAGCAGATGTCCACGGCGAAGGTCTGCGAGCCGGCCCGCAGCGGCGGCTGATGCGCCGGGCCCCGGTCGAAGTCGCCCAGGGGGATGTCCATGGCGTCGACGAACCAGCGGAATCCCGGCGGGACGAATTCGCCGAAGGGGACGAGGTGGCGTTTGTCGTAGTGCCAGGCCAGCCCCGGCGTGGCGCCTGCCGCGCCGTCCGGCTCGATGACGAGCGCCCCGTTGGTTACGCGTACGCCCTCTGGCGTGGTGCGGCGCAGGGGCATGCCCATGAGCACCGGCGCGCCCAGGGCCTGCGCCACCGCGCGCCAGCGCGCCCAGATGTCCTCGTGGATCGCATCCTGGAACGCGGGCATGACCGTTTCCGGCAACACCACCAGGCCGGGCGCATCGTCCGGCGATTTTGGGGGCAGGCCCGCCAGGCGCAGATCCTTGGCCAGCGCGTCCTGGAAGCGGGCGGCATCGAATTTCTGGGATTGGGGGGTGCCGGTCTGGACCAGGCGCACGACCATGGGCGCGCCATCGGACCGCACCCAGGCGATGTGCGTCCAGGCGATGCCCAGCAGGCCGGTGGCCACGGCCAGGCCGATCGTGGCGGCCGCCGAGCGGTCGTACACGGTGTCCTTGGCGCGGGCCATCAGGGCGATGGCGCCCGCCGCGAAAGCCGCCAGCCACGCCAGGCCGTGGACGCCGATGATCGGCGCCCAGCCTGTGAACATGCCCTCGGCATGCGCGTAGCCGATGTTCAGCCAGGGGAAGCCGGTGAACAAGGTGCTGCGCAGCCATTCGCATAATGTCCAGGCCGAGGCCCAGAGGGCGGCGTTCAGGATTTGCCGGGGCGCGCGCTCGGCCACGCCGCCGCGCGGCCCGCAGAGCAGCCTTGTGAGGGCGGCGGCCAGGGCGGCGTACAAGGCCATGGCGCCGGCGAACAGCGCCAGGGCCGCGATGGCCAGCGCCAGGGGCATGCCGCCGAACGTGTGCATGCTGATGGTCAGCCAGTAGACGCCGACCAGAAACAGGGCAAAGCCGAACAGCCAGCCGCGCCAGGCGGCGCGCAGCGGCGAGGCCGCGCAAAAGACCTGATGGGCGAGGACCGCCAGGGCGACGACCTGGACGAAGGGCAGGCTCCAGGCGGGCAGCGGGCCCGGGGCGAAGCTCAGGGCCTGCAGGCCGCCCGCGCCCAGCGCCGCCAGCGGACCGTGCAGCAGGGGCTTGCGGCCCGGCGTGGCCGCGGCCTCAGGCGGCATCGTCGTGGGTTTGCTGGGGTTGGCGCTGGATGTGCAGCCAGCGTGCGCACTTGCTGTCGGCGCTGACCACGGTCAGCAGCAGTCCCTCGCGCTCGAGGCGCTCGCCCCGGCGGGGAATGTGGCCCAGTTCCTCGGCCAGCCAGCCGTTGAGCGTGTCGTGGTCCTCGTCGGGCAGCGAGACCTCGAAGGTGTCGTTGAAGACCTCGATGTCGGTCGAGCCCATCGCCCGCCAGCTATTGTCGCCGGTGCGAAAGATGGTCTTTTCGGCGTCCTCGTCGAATTCGTCCTCGATGTCGCCCACGATCTGCTCGAGGACGTCCTCCATGGTGACCAGGCCGCAAATCCCGCCGTGTTCGTCGATGACGATGGCCAGGTGATTGCGGTTGCTGCGGAACTCGTGCAGCAGGACGTTCAGGCGCTTGGTGGCGGGAATGAAGACCGCCGGGCGCACCAGGCCGCGGACGTCGAACTGCTGGTCGGACAGGGCCAGCAGGAGATCCTTGGCCAGCAGGGTGCCCAGGATGTTGTCGCGGTCGTTTTCGTAGACCGGAAAGCGTGAGTGTCCGGTTTCGATGATGTCTGGCATCAGTTCGGCCAGCGGCCGGCTGACGTCGAGCAGGTCCATGCGCGAGCGGGGCACCATGATGTCCGAGACTGTCTTGTCGGCGACCTCGAGGGCCCCGGAAATCATGGCGTAGGATTCGCCGTCGAGCACCGACTGGTCGTGGGCCGCGTCGAGGACGGCCTTGATGTCTTTACGGTCTGCGGGGGGCGCGGGCCTCAGGAAGGCGGTGAGGCGGTTGAACAGGCGTTTGCCGGTCGAGCGCGTAGGTCGGGGTTCGGGGTCGGATGGGTTGGGGTCTGGCATTGTCCTGGGGACGCGTATACGGAACGCCTAGCATAACCGAAAAGCCCTGTCGTCAGGCCCGTGGCGATGCCTGGTAGGGATCGGGAATTCCCTGTGCCGCCAGGATGGCGGTCTCGAGCGATTCCATGGCGCGGGCCTCGTCGGGCTCGATGTGGTCGTATCCCAGGGCGTGCAGCACGCCGTGGATGACCAGGTGGGCGGCATGGTGCGTCAGGGGTTTGCCCTGGCCGCGGGCCTCGCGGCGCAGCACCGGCACGCACAGCACGATGTCGCCGCTGATCAGGCCCGAGGGGTCCTCGCCGTACTCGAAGGTCAGGACGTTGGTCGCGTAGTCGCGCTGGCGGTAGGCCAGGTTCAGGGCGCGGCCTTCGTCCTCGCCGACCAGGCGCAGCGCCAGGGCGACGGGCCGGCCGGCGCGCGGCTGCGGCGGCGCCAGCGCGCCGGCCAGGGCGCGTCCGACCCAGCGCCGCAGGCGCCAGCGCGGCAGCTCGGGGGCCGGCTCGCCGTACTGGATGGATAGCGAGAACTCAGGATACATGGTCGCCCGCCCGCTCGTAGGCGTCGACGATGCGGGCGACCAGGGGATGGCGCACGACGTCGCGGCTGGTGAACCGCGTGCAGGCGATGCCCGGCACGCCGTCGAGCACCTCGAGCGCGTGCAGCAGGCCGCTCTGGTGGCCACGCGGCAGGTCGACCTGCGAGGGGTCGCCGTTGATCACCGCCTTGCTGCCGAAACCGATGCGCGTCAGGAACATCTTCATCTGTTCGGGGGTGGTGTTCTGGGCCTCGTCGAGGATGATGAAGGCGTGATTGAGCGTGCGCCCGCGCATGTAGGCGAGCGGCGCGATTTCGATGGTCTGTTTTTCGAACAGGCGCTGGGTACGCTCGAAGCCCAGCAAGTCGTATAGGGCGTCGTACAGGGGACGCAGGTAGGGATCGACTTTCTGGACCAGGTCGCCCGGCAGGAACCCCAGGCGTTCGCCGGCCTCGACGGCCGGACGGGTGAGCACCAGGCGCGAGACCGATTCCCGCTCGAGGGCGTCGATCGCGCAGGCCACCGCCAGCCAGGTCTTGCCGGTGCCGGCGGGCCCCACGCCGAAAGTCACATCGTGCTTGAGGATGGCATTCAGATAGTCACGCTGGCGCGGGGTGCGCGGCCGCAGGTCGGCCTTGTGCGTGCGCAAGCTCAGGCTTGCGTCGTCGATGGGCGGGAGCTCCGGCAGCGCCGGGCCTTTGAGCGGCACGCCATCCGCGCCGGCGCCCAGCTCGACCAGGCCAAGCTGCAAGGTGTCCAGCGACAGCGGCCCCTGGGCCGCACGCTCGTGGAACCACCGCAAGGCCTCCGCCGCGCGCGCCGCGCCCTCGCCGCGCAGCGAGAAGCGATTACCGCGCCGTGAAACCTCGGCCCCGTAGGCTTGGGCGATCTGGCGCAGATTGTCGTCCAGCGGGCCGCACAGGTTGGCGAGCTGCGTGTTGTCGCCGGACAGTTGCAGCGACAGGGGCTTGCGGCGTTCACTCATGGGCGGGCCTCGACGTGCTCGGGGATGATCTCGCCCCTGAGGGTGTTGGCGAGGGCCTGCGTGATGCGCACGTCGACCATGCGCCCGATCAGTCGCGGATGGCCGGCGAAATTCACGATGCGGTTGTTTTCCGTGCGTCCTTTCATGTCGTGGGGATCGCGCCGCGAAGGGCCTTCGACCAGTAGGCGCTGCGTGCCGCCGACCATGGCGGCGCTGATGGCTGCGGCCTGTTCGTTGATCAGGGCTTGCAGGCGGTGCAGGCGTTCGAGTTTTTCTTCTTGTGGCGTGTCGTCGGCCAGGTCCGCCGCCGGGGTGCCGGGCCGGCGCGAGTACACGAAGGAGAAGGACTGGTCGAACCCGACCTGGCGCACCAGGTCCAGGGTCTTTTGGAAATCCGCCTCGGTCTCGCCCGGGAACCCCACGATGAAGTCCGAGGACAGCGTCATGTCCGGGCGCGCCGCGCGCAGGCGCCGGATGATGGACTTGTATTCCAGCACGGTGTAGCCGCGCTTCATCGCGGCCAGCACCCGATCGCTGCCGGCCTGGACCGGCAGGTGCAGGAAGGGCACGAGCTTGGGCAGGCGGCCATGGGCCTCGATCAGGCGGGCGGTCATCTCCTTGGGGTGCGAGGTCGTGTAGCGGATGCGCTCGATGCCGGGGATTTCGTGCACATACTCGAGCAGCATGGCAAAGTCGGCGACCTCGCCGCCTTCGCCGGCGGGGCCGCGATAGGCGTTGACGTTCTGGCCCAGCAGGGTGACCTCGCGCACGCCCTGGTCGGCGAGGTCGGCCACCTCGACCAGCACGCTATCGAAGGGGCGCGAGACTTCGGCGCCTCGCGTATAGGGCACGACGCAGAAGCTGCAATATTTGCTGCAGCCCTCCATGATCGAGACGAAGGCCGTCGGCCCGTCGATCCGCGCGGGCGGCAGGGCGTCGAATTTTTCGATCTCGGGAAAGGAAATGTCGACCTGCGCCTGGCCCGTGGCGCGCCGCCGGCTGATCAGATCGGGCAGCCGGTGCAGGGTCTGGGGGCCGAACACGATGTCGACGTAGGGGGCCCGGCGCACGATCGCCTCGCCTTCCTGGCTGGCCACGCAGCCGCCCACGCCGATGACCAGTCCGGGCTTCGATGCTTTGAGGTGCCGCACCCGGCCCAGGTCGGAAAAGACTTTTTCCTGGGCCTTCTCGCGCACCGAACAGGTGTTGAAGAGGATGATGTCGGCGTCCTCGGGGTCCTGGGTGAGCTCGACGCCCTCGGCCTCGCGCAGCACGTCGGCCATTTTCTCCGAGTCGTATTCATTCATTTGGCAGCCGAAGGTGCGGATGAAGAGCTTGCGGGGGTGGGTGCCACCGGGCTCGGTGGGCTGCAGCAGGGCCGATAGGGCGCGGTCGTGATCGGGGCTGGCGGGCGCGGGCTTGGGGACGGGGGCGCCGGGGCGGCGCAGAGTGGTTTCTTGCATGGTCGGTCGCCGTGACGGGTTTATATCCCGGGGGCTGATGAGGGTGGAAAAGTGGGTATTGTACTGTGGGTGTGCGGCGTTCTTTAGCCCCCGGCACGCCCGATGCAAGGCCGAAGCGACACATGCCGTGCGTCAGCACGGAAAATCAATCACCCCAGTTCGACTTCCGGGCCGTCCTTCTTGACCGGCTTGACCAGGTCCTCGCGCTTGATCCCCATCCACATCGCCAGGGCCGCCGCCACGAACACCGAGGAATAAATCCCGAACCAGATCCCGATCGTCAGCGCGAGCGAGAAATTATGCAGCGTGGGGCCGCCAAAGAAGAACATCGACAGCACCATCATCTGGGTCGAGCCGTGGGTGATGATGGTCCGGGAAATATTTTGCGTGATCGAGGCGTTGATGATCTCGCGCACCGAGGCCTTGCGCTGCTTGCGGAAATTTTCGCGGATCCGGTCCATCACCACCACGGACTCGTTGACCGAATAGCCCAGCACCGCCAGCACCCCCGCCAGCACCGACAGCGAGAACTCCCACTGGAAGAACGCGAAAAATCCCAGGATGATCACCACGTCGTGCAGATTGGCCAGCGCGCAGGAGGCCGCGAGCTTCCACTCGAAGCGCACCGCCAGATAGATCATGATGCCCACCACCACGAACAGCAGCGCCATCAGGCCGTTGTGCAGCAGTTCCTGG
Organism: Castellaniella sp. GW247-6E4; assembly: GCF_040276065.1. Classification (NCBI taxonomy): domain Bacteria; kingdom Pseudomonadati; phylum Pseudomonadota; class Betaproteobacteria; order Burkholderiales; family Alcaligenaceae; genus Castellaniella; species Castellaniella sp. GW247-6E4. Next base: position 117,898 of record NZ_JBELOI010000006.1, read on the forward strand.
CCCACCTGCGGACCGACGAACTCGACGCGGCGCAGTTGCACACCGGCGTCCTGGGCCTGCAAGGCCGTCATGACCGTTTCGCTTTGCTTGGCGGAATCCTCGCCCGGCCGGATCGGCAGGCGGATCATGACATCCTGCGAGGTGCCGAAATTCTGGACCTGAAAATCGCTGTAGCCCAGGCTCTCGATCGCCGTGCGGATGTCGTTCACCGGGGCGCTCTGGGTATAGTGGACCTCGACCACCGTGCCGCCGGTGAACTCGATCGACAGATGAAAGCCCCGGGTGGCGATGAAGACCACCGCGGCGATGAATGTCAGCAGGCTGATGATATTCAGGATCAGCGCATGCCGCATGAACGGAATGGTGCGGTGGATGCGGAAGAATTCCATGATGAGTCCCGGGTTAGTCCTGCTTGGGTTTCCAGACCTGGCCGATCGAGATCGACTTGAGCTTGCGCTGGCGGCCATACCACAGGTTGGCCAGCGCGCGCACACCCACCACCGACGAGAACATCGAGGTCAGGATGCCGATGCAGTGCACCACGGCGAAGCCGCGGACCGGGCCGGTGCCGAAAGTCAGCAGGGCAACGCCCACGATGAGGCTCGTCAGGTTCGAGTCCAGAATGGTCGCCCAGGCGCGGTCGAAGCCCAGGTGGATCGCCTGCTGGGGCGGTAGCCCCGCCCGCAGTTCCTCGCGGATGCGTTCGTTGATCAGCACGTTGGCGTCGATGGCCATGCCCAGCGTCAGGGCGATGGCGGCGATGCCCGGCAGCGTCAGCGTGGCCTGCAGCATCGACAGCACGGCCAGCAGCAGCAGCACGTTGAAGCTCAGGCCCAGGGTCGAGAACACGCCGAACAGGTGGTAGTACATGATGATGAACACCGCGATGGCCGCAAAGCCGTACAGCGTCGAATCAAAGCCCTGCTGGATGTTGGCGGCGCCCAGGCTGGGGCCGATCGTGCGTTCCTCGATGATGTGCATCGGCGCGGCGAGCGAGCCGGCGCGCAGCAGCAGCGAGGTGTCGGCGGCCTCTTGGGCGGTCATGCTGCCCGAGATCTGCACCTGGCCGCCGGGGATCTCGCTGCGGATCACCGGCGCGGTCACCACCTCGCCCTTGCCGTTCTCGAACAGCACGATGGCCATGCGCTTGCCGATGTTGTCGCGCGTGACGTCGCGGAAAATCCGCGCGCCCTTGGAATCCAGCGTCAGGTTGACGGTGGGTTGCTGGGTCTGCTGATCGCGGCCCGGCTGGGCATCCTGGAGGTTTTCGCCGGTCAGGATCACCTGGCGGCGCAGCAGGATCGGGCGCCCGTCGCGGTCGTTGTAGCGGATCAGGCCGAAGGGCACGGTGCCCGAGGCCAGCGCCGCCGACGCGGTGGGCGAGTCGTCCACCATGTGGATCTCGAGGGTGGCGGTGCGTCCGAGGATTTCCTTGGCCTTGGCCACGTCCTGCACGCCGGGCAACTGCACGACGATGCGGTCGCCGCCTTGCTGCTGGATCACCGGCTCGGCCACGCCCAGTTCGTTGATCCGGTTGTGCAGGGTGGTGATGTTTTGCTTGAGTGCGTTGTTCTGGACTTGCGTGACCGCCGAGGCGCTGAGCACCCCGTCGAGGATGAAGGCGTCGCCCGCGCGGCCAGAGGTGAGGGTGATCTCGGGCATGGCGCGGCGCAGCGCGTCGGCCGCGGCGTCGCGGTCTTCGGCCGTGGCGAAGGTGGCCCGCACCGACAACTGGTTGCGCTCGACATCCTCGAACTTGAGCCGCGCGTCGCGCAGCGCCGTGCGCGCCTCGCCGGCCATGGAATCGTAGCGGCTGGTCAGCGCGCCCTGCATGTCGACCTGCAGCAGGAAGTGCACGCCGCCGCGCAGGTCCAGGCCCAGGTACATGGGGTGCGCCCCCAGGGCCGAGAGCCAGTTCGGCGAGGCCGGCATGAGGTTCAGGGCCACGGTGTAATCGGGGTCCTTGGGATCCGGATTGAGTGTTTTCTCGATCAGGTCCTTGGCTTTGAGCTGGGTGTCGGTGGAGTCGAAGCGCAGCCGCACCGCGCCCACCGGGCCGTTCATCTCGAAGGACGAGCCCGTGGACTGGATACCGGCCTGGGCGAGAATCTGCTCGGCGCGCGTCATGGTGCCGGCGTCGACCTTGGTCGAGGTTTTGGCCCCGGCGATCTGGACAGCGGGCGATTCGCCGTAGAAATTGGGCAGCGTGTAGAGCAGCCCGATGATCAGGGCGGCCAGCACGGTGAGGTATTTCCAGAGTGGGTAGCGGTTCATAGTCGATCGAGGGACGGGGAGCGGGGGCGGGGCGCGCGGGGCGCCCCGTCGTCGGATCAGAGCGACTTGATGGTGCCCTTGGGCAGGATGGTGGTGACGGCGGTGCGCTGGACGATGGATTCGATCACCTTGTCGCCGGCCTGGCCGATTTCCAGGGTGAGGTAGTTGTCGCCGACCTTGGTGACCTTGCCCAGCAGGCCGCCCGAAGTGATGACCTCGTCGCCCTTGGCGAGCGCGGCCACCATGTTGCGGTGCTCCTTTTGGCGCTTCATCTGTGGCCGGATCATCAGGAAATAGAGGATCACGAACATCAGGATGATGGGCAGCATGCCCATCAGGGCGTTCTCGCCGCCGGCGGCGGCCTGGGCGGTGATCAGGGTCAAGGTGTCGGCGAGGGACATGAAGGCTCCAGTTGCGTGGCGTATGGGTTTGAGGGTTTGGGGTTTGGGGTTTTGAGGCTTAACTCTTTATTGTAGCGGCATATCGCGGTGTCCGGACAGGCGCGGGATCATCCGGATCGGCATCATTCGATGCCCCGGGCCCGGTCGCGGGCGAAGGCCTCGCGCCAGGCGTCGAAACGGCCCCGCTCGATCGCCCCGCGCATTTCGTCCATCAGGCCCAGGTAGAAATGCAGGTTGTGCAGGGTGTTCAGGCGCGACCCCGAGATCTCGCCCGCGCGCTGCAGGTGGTGCAGATAGGCACGGGAAAACCGGCGGCAGGTGTGGCAGGCGCAGTCCGGGTCCAGGGGGCGCGTGTCGTTGCGGTAGCGGGCGTTGCGAATCTTGATGTCGCCTCGGCGTGTGAACAGCCAGCCGTTGCGCGCGTTGCGCGTGGGCATGACGCAATCGAACATGTCGACGCCCAGCCGGACCCCTTCGACCAGGTCCTCGGGGGTGCCGACGCCCATGAGGTAGCGCGGCGCCTCGGCGGGCATGCGCGGCGCCACGTGGGCCAGCACGCGCATCATGTCTTCCTTGGGCTCGCCCACCGACAGGCCGCCGATGGCGTAGCCTTCGAAGCCGATCCCGGTCAGCCCCGCCAGCGATTCGTCACGCAGGTCCTCGTACATGCCGCCCTGGATGATGCCGAACAGCGCGTTCGGGTTGCCCTGCGCCAGGAACGCCTGGCGCGAGCGCCGGGCCCAGCGCAGGGACATGCGCATCGAGGCGGCGGCCTCGTCGTGGGTGGCGGGCCGCCCGTCGATGCGGTAGGGCGTGCACTCGTCGAACACCATGACGATGTCGGAATTGAGCGAGCGCTGGATGCGCATCGATTCCTCGGGCGTGAGGAACAGCCGTGAGCCGTCGATCGGCGAGGCGAAGCGCACGCCCTCCTCGGTGACCTTGCGCAGGCCATCCAGGCTGAAGACCTGGAATCCCCCCGAGTCGGTGAGGATCGGCCGGGGCCATTGCATGAAGCCGTGCAGGCCGCCGTGCAGGTCGAGAATGTCGGTGCCCGGGCGCAGCCATAAATGGAAGGTGTTGCCGAGCACGATCTGGGCGCCGATGTCCTCGAGCTCGTGCGGCAGCATGGCCTTGACGCTGCCATAGGTGCCCACGGGCATGAAGATCGGCGTCTGCACTTCGCCGTGGCTCAGGATCAGGCGGCCGCGCCGCGCGGCGCCGTCGGTGTGCAGGAGAGAGAACTGGAGTCCGGTCATGGCTGGTGGGCGGATTCGATGAACATGGCATCGCCGTAGCTGAAGAACCGGTAGCGGGATTGCACGGCATGCGCGTAGGCGCGGCGGATGGGCGCCATCCCGGCCAGGGCCGAGACCAGCATCAGCAGCGTCGATTGCGGTAGGTGGAAATTGGTGATCAGGGCATCAACGCAGGCGAAGGTGTAACCCGGGGTGATGAACAGGCGGGTGTCGCCCTCGCGCGCCGCGCCCGCGTCGCCGCCCTGGGCGGCGGCGGCCTCGAGGGCGCGCACGCTGGTGGTCCCCACCGCGATGATCCGCCCGCCGCCCGCCCGCGTCTCGCGTACCCGACGCAGGGTGTCGGCCGGGACGACGTAGCGCTCGGCGTGCATCACGTGGTCGCGCAGGTGCGCGGCGCGCACGGGCTGAAAGGTGCCGGCGCCCACGTGCAGGGTCACGAAGGCGCGCTCGATGCCCTGGGCGTCCAGTCGCTCGAGCATGGCCTGGTCGAAGTGCAGGCCGGCCGTGGGGGCGGCCACCGCGCCGGGCTTGTCCGCGTAGACAGTCTGGTAGCGGGCCTCGTCGCCCGCGTCCGCCGCGTGGGTGATGTAGGGGGGCAGGGGCACCGCGCCGTGGCGCTCGAGCAGGTCCAGCACCCGGGCCGGGAATCGCAGATCGTAGAGCTCGCCCTCGCGGCCCGCCACCTCGACCTCGAGCGCGCCGTCGGCCAGACTCAGCCGGGTGCCCGGGCCGGGCGCTTTGCTGGCGCGCACGTGGGCGAGGGCCCGCTGGGGCGCGGTGATGCGCTCGACCAGGACCTCGACCCGGCCGCCGCTGGCCTTGCGGCCTCGCAGGCGGGCCTTGATCACGCGGGTGTCGTTGAAGACCAGCAGGTCGCCCGCGCGCAGCAGGGACGGCAGGTCGAGGAAACGCAGGTCGTGCAGGCCGCCGCCGGCGTCCAGCCGCAGCAGGCGGCTCGCGTCGCGCCGTTCGGCCGGAGCCTGGGCAATGAGTTCGGGAGGCAGTTCGTAATCGAACTGGCTGAGGTCGAGTTCGTGTTCCACGGGGTTGAGGCGCGCGCCGGGCGGGCCGGGGCTGGTGATGGGCAGGGCCGTATTTTAAGCCGTCCGGCGTCCGACCGCTTCTGGACTCCCCGCGCTTTGGATTATGCTGATACTTTTTTGTACCTGGGTGCGAGCATGATCCTGCGAGGGTTGGTGTGATGAGGACCGGTTTTTTGGGGTGGACGCGTGGCCTGGGGCGCGGCCTGGCGGGTCTCGCCTTGTGGGTCGGGGCCGTCGCGGCACCCGCGGCCCAGGGCTTGCCGCCGGAGCTCCAGGCGGCCTGGAAGGCCACTCGCATCCCACTCTCGGCCCTGTCGCTCGAGGTCCGCGAGGCCGGTGGCCCGGCCCTGATGTCGGTCCAGCCCAGCGAGCCCCGCAACCCGGCTTCGGTGATGAAGATGGTCACCACCTGGTCGGGGCTGTCGGGCCTGGGGCCGGACTATGTCTGGCGCACCCGCCTGCTGACCGAGCGCGGCCAGCAGGTCGACGGCCAGGGCACGCTCAAGGGTCCCCTGTACGTGCAGGCCGCCGGCGATCCGTTCTTTGCCGTCCAAGACCTCTGGAACCTGCTGCGCCAGCTGCGCCTGCGCGGCGTCAAGAATCTGTCCGAGGTCGTCGTCGACCGCGGGATCTTCGGCCAGGTGGCCATCGATCCGGGCGATTTCGACGACTCGCCCGACCGGCCCTATAACGCCAGCCCGGACGCGATGATGGTGAATTTCGGTGCCACCCGTCTCCTCTTCCAGCCCGATCCCACGGCGCGGAAATGGATCGCCATCGTCGACCCTCCGACCCGCGACGTGCGGGTCAGCGGCCAGATCGAGTGGGCCGACGGCCGCTGCCCCGGATCGCCCGCCGTAGCGACCGACGTCCTGCACCAGGATGGCGCCACCGTCATTCAGGTCCGGGGCCGCGCCGCGGGGTCTTGCGGCGAATTCAGCGTGTACCGCCTGGCCGCGAGCCAATCCGCGTACTTCGAGGCCCTGTTCCGCATGCTCTGGAAGGAGTTGGGCGGGACCCTCGCGCGCGATGTGCGCGAGGGTCCCGTTCCGGCGTCGGCGACGCCGCTGGTCTGGCACGACTCGCCGGCCCTGTCGGATATCATTCGCCAGATCAACAAGCACAGCAACAACGTGATGGCGCGGATGCTGCTGCTCACCCTGGGTGCGGAGCTCGAGGGGCGCGGCGCGACCCCGGCCAGTGGCGGGCGCGGCGTCGCTCAGTTACTGCGCAATCAGGGCGTGGATACCACGGGCTGGGTGTTCGACAACGGCTCGGGCCTGTCGCGGGACGGCCGGATCACCGCCCGGGGCCTGGCCCAGATGCTGGACTATGCCTGGCGCTCGCCCCTGATGCCCGAGTTCATCTCGTCGCTGGCGATCTCGGGCGTCGACGGCACGGTGCGCCGGCGCCTGCGCGGCGACGAGACCCGGGGCCAGGCCCACCTCAAGACCGGCACGCTGCGCAATGCGCGCTCGCTGGCCGGGTATGTGCGCGGCGCCAGCGGCAAGCGCTACATCCTGGTGAGCCTGGTCAACGACGCCAACGCCGCCGGGGTGCGCGCCTTCGACGATGCGCTGGTGCGCTGGCTGGCCGCCCGCTAGGGCGCGGATGGATTGCGCCGCCGCGCCCCTTTTTTCGAACCACGACTTCAACCAAAAAGCAGTATTCCGACCAGGAGGAACAACCCCATGCACCCATCTCTTCGCCTCATCACCGCCGCAGCCGTTCTGGCCTGCCTGGCGGGCGCGGCCCAGGCCGACGACAAGATCAAGGTCGGCCTGCTGACCACCCTTTCGGGCCCGGGCTCGGCCCTGGGCATCGATATCCGCGACGGCTTCGAACTGGCGGTCAAGCACTCGGGTGGTCAACTCGGCGGCGTGCCGGCCGAGGTCATCGTGGCCGACGACCAGATGAGCCCCGATGCCGCCAAGCAGACGGCTGATCGGCTGCTCAAGCGCGAAAAGGTGGATTTCATGACCGGCATCGTGTTCTCCAACATCATGCTGGCGGTGGGGCAGCCGGTGTTCCAGTCCAAGACCTTCTACATCAGCGCCAACGCGGGTCCCTCGCAGTACGCCGGCGAGCAGTGCAACCCGTACTTCTTCAGCGCGTCTTATCAGAATGACACGATCGACGAGGCCGCCGGCAAGGTCGTGCAGGCGCGCGGCTTCAAGAAGGTCGCGCTGCTGGCGCCCAACTACCCTGCGGGCCGGGATCACCTGGCCGGATTCAAGCGTTTCTACGAGGGCGAGGTGGTCATGGAGGACTACACCCAGCTCAATCAGCTCGATTACGGCGCCGAGCTCTCCAAGCTGCGGGCCTCGGGGGCTGATGCGGTGTTCATCTTCCTGCCGGGCGGCCTGGGCGTGAACTTTATCAAGCAGTTCGTCGGCGCGGGCCTGAATCAGGACATGAAGCTCTTTGCGCCGGGCTTCTCGGCCGACGAGGACGTGATCCGGGCGGTGGGCGAACCCATGCTGGGCATCTTTAATACCTCGCAGTGGGCGCACGACATGGACAATGCGGCAAACAAGCGTTTCGTCGCCGATTTTGAAAAGGAATACGGCCGCCTGCCGACGATGTATGCCTCGCAGGGCTATGACGCGGCGCGCCTCATCGACGGCGCCGTGCGCAAGGTGGGCGGCAAGGTCGAGGACAAGGCGGCCTTGCGGGCCGCACTCGAGGCCGCGCCCTTCGAGTCCGTGCGCGGCGCGTTCAAGTTCGACAAGAACCACTATCCGGTGCAGAGCTATTACCTGCGCGAGGTCGTGAAGGACGCCCAGGGCCGGGTCACTAACAAACTGGTGGGGCCGGTGCTCGAGAACCATGCCGACGCGTATGTCGGCAAATGCCAGATGCCCTCCTGATCGCCGGATACCGGGCGCGTGAACGGCATCCTCGTCCTGGAACAGCTCCTGAACAGCCTGCAGTTCGGGCTGATGCTGTTCCTGCTGGCGGCCGGTCTGACGCTGGTGTTCGGCATCATGGACATGATCAACCTGGCGCACGGCTCGCTGTACATGATCGGCGCCTACCTGGTCGCCACCGTCGCCGGCGCCTCGGGTTCGTTCTGGATTGGGCTGGCGGGCGGCATCGCCGCCACGGCGCTCGTGGGTGTGCTGCTCGAGTACACCGTCATCCGCCACCTGTACCGCCGCGACCATCTGTCGCAGGTCCTGGGCACCTTCGCCATCCTGTTGATGGCCAATGAGGGCGTGCGCATGATCTGGGGCGCGCAGCCGGTGCCGATGGCCATGCCCGCCGAGCTCTCGGGTCCGGTCGAGCTCCTGCCCGGCTTTACCTACCCGGCCTATCGCCTGTTCATCATCGGGGTCGGCTTGGCGGTGGCCCTGCTGCTGTACGTGCTGGTGACGCGCACCCGCATGGGGATGCAGGTGCGCGCGGGCGCCTCCAATCGCGAGATGGCGCAGGCCATGGGCGCGGACGTGCGGCGGCTTTTTACCGTGCTGTTCGCGGCGGGCGCCGGACTGTGCGCCGTCGCCGGTGGGATGCTGGGGCCCTTGCTCGCCGTGCAGGTGGGCATGGGCGAAAGCATTCTGATCCTGGCCTTTGTGGTCATCGTGATCGGTGGCATCGGTTCGATTCGCGGGGCGTTGCTGGGCGCGCTGCTGGTGGGGTTGGTGGATACGGCGGGGCGCACCGTGGTGCCGCTGCTGTTTGGCATGCTGATGGGGCCTTCGGCGGCGGCCAGCGCCGGGCCGGCGGTCGCCTCGATCCTGATCTATGTGCTGATGGCCGCTGTCCTGTTCTGGAAGCCCCAGGGCCTGTTTCCCGCCCATGGTTGAGGGTGCGATGACCCCGACCCCCGAGCCTGCGGCCCAGAGCCCGCTGGACCATGCGCTGCGTGCGCGCGTCGCGGTGCCGCTATTGGTGCTGCTGATCCTGCTGCCGATGATCGCTCTTGCGCTGGACGAGAGCTTCTATATCGGGGTCGCCAGCCGCATGCTGATCTTTGCCCTGGCCGCCAGCAGCCTGAACCTGATCCTCGGGTTCGGCGGCATGGTGAGTTTCGGCCACGCCGCCTTTGTCGGCATGGGCGCCTATACCGTCGGCATCCTGATGCGCGCCGGCGTGGCGTCCGCGTGGATCGCCTGGCCGTCGGCATTCGTGGTCGGCGGCCTGTTCGCCTTTGTGATCGGCCTGGTCAGTCTGCGCACGCGCGGCGTGTATTTCATCATGATCACCCTGGCTTTCGCGCAGATGCTGTTCTATCTGATGTCTTCGCTCGAAGCCTACGGCGGCGACGACGGCCTGTCGATGGCGTCGCGCTCGTGGCTTGGTCTGCGGCTGGACCTGTCGGACGATATCCAGTTCTATTATGTGGTGCTGGCGATCGGTGTCCTCGTGTTCGTCGGCATTGCGCGGCTCCTCAATGCGCGCTTTGGTCACGTGCTGCAGGCCATCCGCGAGAACGAGGCGCGCATGGCGGCGCTGGGATTCGCGGTCTATCGCCGCAAGCTGTTCGCCTTCACCCTGGCCGGGGCCATCGCCGGCCTGGCCGGCGCCCTGCTGGCCAACCAGACCGGTTTTGTCAGTCCCGCGATGATGCAATGGAGCCAGTCCGGCATCCTGCTCGTCATGGTGATCCTCGGCGGCGTGGGCCACCTGTACGGCGGCCTGGCGGGCGCGGCGGCATTCCTGCTGATCGAAGAGGCGGCCCTGACCTACACCATCCATTGGCAGTTCATCCTGGGCGCCGTGCTGCTCGCCGTCGTCCTGCTCGCGCCCAACGGCCTCATGAGCCTCGCCCGCCGCCACAAGGGGGCGCCATGAGCGCCGCAGGCGACATGCTGCGCGCCGAGGGCCTGGTCAAGCGCTTTGGCGGCCTGGCGGCCACCGACCACGCCAGCTTGGCGGTGCGCATTGGCGAGCTGCATGCGCTGATCGGCCCGAACGGCGCGGGCAAGACCACGCTGATCCACCAACTCTCGGGCGTCCTGGCGCCCACCGAGGGCTCGATTCATTTTGCCGGCCGCGAGATCACGCGGCTGCCCGTCCACGAGCGTGCGCGCCTGGGGCTGGTGCGCTCGTATCAGATCACCAGCGTGTTCCGGCGGCTGTCGGTGCTGGACAACCTGGCGCTGGCGGTGCTGGCGCGCGATGGCGGCGGCCTCGGGCTCTGGCGGCCGGCGCGCGCGGACCATGCGCGCTACGAGGCCGCCGCCGTCATGGCGGGCCGCGTGGGGCTGAGCGCGCGCCAGGACCGCATGGCCGGCACCCTGTCGCACGGCGAGCAGCGCCAGCTCGAGATCGGCCTGGCGCTGGCGCTGCGGCCCAGGCTGCTGCTGCTCGACGAGCCCTTGGCCGGCATGGGCCCCGATGAATCGGAGCGCATGGTCGCGCTGTTGCAGGGCCTGCGCGGCGAGGTGAGCATGCTGCTGGTCGAGCACGACATGGACGCCGTGTTCCGTCTCGCCGACCGCATCTCGACGCTGGTGTCCGGCCGCGTGATCGCCACCGGCACGCCCGACGAAATCCACGCCCACCCCGACGTCCAGCGCGCCTACCTGGGCGATGATTTCGGCCGGGGGGTACCATGAGCGCGCTCCTCGAGGTCGAGGGCCTGGAGACCGCCTACGGCAGCAGCCAGGTGCTGTTTGGCGTCGACTTTTCGATCCGCCAGGGCGAGGTGGCGACGCTGCTGGGGCGCAACGGCATGGGCAAGACCACCACGGTGCGCTCCCTCCTGGGGCTGACGCCCGCGCGCGCCGGCGTGGTGCGCTTCCGCGGCGAGCGCATCGAGGCGCTGGCGCCGGACCGGATCGCGCGCATGGGCCTGGCGGTGGTGCCCGAGGGGCGGCAGATATTCCCGAACCTGACGGTCAGGGAAAACCTGTTGGCGTTCGCCTCGCACCGCAATGCCGCCGCCGACCCCTGGACGCTGGAGCGCGTGTATGCCTTGTTCCCTGGCCTGGCCGCGCGCGCCTCGAACATGGGCGGACAACTCTCGGGCGGCGAGCAGCAGATGCTGGCGATCGGCCGCGCGCTCATGACCAATCCGCTTCTGTTGATCCTGGACGAGGCCACGGAGGGCCTCGCGCCGCTGGTGCGCGAAGAGATCTGGCACTGCCTGGATACCTTGCGGGCGCAGGGCCAGACGATACTCGTCATCGACAAATACGTGCGTCGACTGCTGCGCCTGGCCGACCGGCACACCATCATCGAGCGCGGCGCGGTCGTGTGGCGGGGCGGCTCCGAGGCGCTGGCCGCCGATCCCTCGCTGTGGCAGCGCTACATCGGCGTTTGACCGCCGCGCGCGCCGCCATGCGCGCCCCGGGGCGGTTACACTGCATTTCACAATCCTCTGGAACACACCCGCCATGCCCATCCGCGAAGTCCGCCATCCCCTGATCCGCCACAAGCTCGGCCTGATGCGGCGCGCCGATCTCAGTACCAAGAATTTTCGCGAGATGGCCCAGGAAATCGCCGCCCTGCTGACCTACGAGGCCACCCAGGACCTGCCGCTCGAGCCCGCCCGCATCACCGGCTGGTGCGGCGAAATCGACGTCGAAAAGCTCGCGGGCAAGAAAATCACCGTGGTCCCCATCCTGCGCGCAGGCATTGGCATGCTCGACGGCGTCCTCAGCCTGGTGCCCGGGGCCAAGGTCAGCGCGGTGGGCATCGCCCGCAACGAGGAAACCCTGCAGGCCCACACCTACCTGGAAAAACTCGTCGGCCAGCTCGACCAGCGCCTGGCGCTGATCGTCGATCCGATGCTGGCCACCGGCGGTTCGATGGTCGCGACCATCGACATGCTCAAACAGGCGGGCAGCCGCAATATCCGCGCCCTGGTCCTCGTGGCCGCCCCGACGGGCATCGCCGCCGTCGAGCGCGCCCACCCGGACGTCGAAATCTACACGGCCTCGATCGACAGCCACTTGGATGAGAACGGCTACATCGTCCCGGGCCTGGGCGATGCGGGCGACCGGATCTTCGGCACCCGCCAGAAGCACGATTGAGGGCGGTTCGATCCCGCGGCTCGGGCATGGAAGATTTCGATACACGGCTTCGTCGGCAATCAGGTAGGATGATGTCGTTCATTATCATTGAATCTGGAGGATTTCATGGCCACACGCAAAACCATCGCGACACAATCGGCTGGGGACGCGCTGATCGAGGACCTGAAGACCAGCCTCGATCAGGCTGAAAAACTGCTGCGCGAGGCCGCCGAGGCCACGGGGGACAAGGCGGCCGATCTGCGCGAGCGCGCCCTCAAGGCGGTCGACCGTGGGCGTGAGGCCTTGTCGGAAACCCAGGAAAACCTGCTGCAGCAGGGCCGCAAGGTGGTGCACGACACCGACGAGTACGTCCAGGCCAATCCCTGGAAGGCCGTCGGGATTGCCGGCGTCGCGGGCTTGTTGCTGGGCGCCTTGCTGTCGCGCCGCTGATCGTCCGTGTCGCTCAGACGCGCCCTGCTTGATGTGGCTGCCCAGGCGGCGGCCATGGCGCATACGCGCTTCGAACTGTTCTCGCTCGAGGCGGCCGAGGCGCGGGCGGATTTGTTCCGCCGGATGGGGATGGCCCTGGCGGCGGCGGCCTGCCTGTTCATGGCGCTCCTGGTGGCGACGCTGGCCATCGGGCTGTATTTCTGGCCGACCGAATACCGGTACCTAGCCCTGGGGCTGCTGGTCCTGGCCTACGGGGTCGCGGGGGGCGTCCTGATTTGGCGCCTGTGCCACGGCCTGGCGCACGGGCCCGCGCCGTTCTCGGCGCTGGCCGAGGTGCTCGGCGAGGATGCGCAGGCGCTGCGCCGCGAGCCGGCGCGCGTGCCCGCGCCCCGGCCCGAGCCCGGCACCTCCGAGGAGGCCCCATGACGAGCACCGATCGACGGGCCCGCATCGAGCTCTTGCGCGCCCGTGCGCAGTACGAGCGCATATTGTTGCGCCGGGCGGCTTGCGACGCGCTGGAGGGCCTGCGGCCCGACGCCCTGGCCTCGGGCGCCTCGGCCGGCCTGCGCGCCGCGGGCATGGGGTGGCTGGCGGCCACGGTGCGGACGCTGCGGCGTTATCCCATGCTCCTGTCGCTGGCGTCCTCGGTGGTCTCGGGCGCGCGCGTCGGCCATCCGTACGCCCGCCTGGGCGTGGCCGCGCTGCTGGTCTGGCGCATGCTGCGCGCCGGTCGCCGGGGATAGGGGGAGGGGGTAAAAGGGCCCCCACGCTGCGCCTTCGGCTGGCGGCCCCCACGGGGGCTTTTTTGCCTTGGGAGCGGCCCTGCGGCAAAAAATGGCCGGTGTCAAGCCTTTCGTGCAATTCACGTGAGGCTTGAAACCATATACGGAGCAATAGGTTAGCTCTGTTTCGTGCCGCTTGCAGGGGATGCGGCGTTGTGGGCTGGGAGCCACATGAGAGCCTTGGGAAAGTAAGCCACATCGTGCTCTGACGATAAAAACTATCCAGGCAGCGGACTTAGCTTGTTCGTCATAGTAGCCCATTCCTTCGCGCGCCACCCAAAACAAACAAGGCACAACGGCAGATGCCAGAAGATGACCGATTCCGACCCTCACCCGCAGCTTGCAGGTCACACCGACAAGCGCCTACCGCGCTACCGAAGCAGCTTGACTTCGGCGCTGGATGCCTGAAGGATCGGAATGCACTTGGGCTATTTGCGATGTTCCACCCATGATTTTTTTGAACCCTTCGTGCATAACGCCCGAGGTCAGCCGGATCGTTAAACTGTTTCGGATTGAATGGATTTTAGCTGTAGATCTCAGATCTCACGCGTAACGCAGAAGCGCCCTTCGAACAGAATTTCGGAATGATCATTTCCTTGGCCTAACCAGTACGCGTGCGCTCTCACTTGCAGCTCCTTGATGTTTTCTGGATTATTAGTGAGGTGTTCCTCGTATGTTTTATGAGGCACGCCTTCAAGTATTTCTATTTCCATAATCCTCTTTTTGCCAACATGGGGAATCCGATTAACCCAATATTTAGCGGCTTCTTCTGACTCACATAGCCATATGCAGCTTGTTCTTGAGGGAAGCGTTGGATATTCTTTTGCTCTTAGGTTCTCGAAGGCAAGCTCGCGCAGCATGACAGAAAATGATCTATTAACATCTTCCGTTGTGATTCCAGTCCCAACTCTAGTGGCTGAGTTTATCCAGTTGGTATATATCGGGTTTATCTTATTTCCAACGACAAATTCCTCGCCAACGCAAAACTTAGGCCATCTCGTTCGATGTTGAGATTCCGTGTCGATATGAAAGTACTTCATGCGTACCTCAATATTTTAGAAGACAATTTTATTAAGGCCATCAGCCTGTTAAAAATCACTATTACCAGCCCCCTTGGGAGCAGCCCAGCCTAGGGTTGCCAATCAAGCGAGTGTCGCAATCGACCGCTCATTGCCGATGAGGAAATTATAGAATTTCTTTCGGATTTTGTTACTTCTGCCCAGCCCCCTTCCTGAATCCTCGATCCCCTGCCATGAACGCCTCCAGCATGTACGGAATCAGCGTCATAGCATCAACCGCGTCGCCATACGCCTGCGCGTGCAGCGCGGCGTAGCGGTCGAGGTTGGCTTTCAAGCTAGCCGGGCAGGCAAAGGTCAGCTTGATGCTCTCGGTCTTGGGCAGCGGCCCCAGCCGCAGTTTCCTGATCGTGCTCATCGTGAAGTCCCCTTGTTGAAGAAAAGCGGCTGATAAGACCGCAGCACCAGATCGCGGTTGACGATGATGCGCACCGGCAAGCCGGGGCGACTGGTCAGCGTGGGCTGGATGTTGAGGTTGCGCCGAGTCACTTCCTGGCCGACCTGGTTCACGGTGTCCTGCAGGCTGTCGCGCCCTGCGATGATGACGCGATTGCCGTCCTGGCGGTTCTCGGGTGCGGCCAGTTCGGCACCGACGTCCAGCAGCATCGTCAGCACGGCACCGGCAAGGATCCGATCCCAATGCCAGTCCACCTCGTCTTCCAGTCCGGCATGGCCCGCCGGGTCGGTGCCGACCAGGTTGTCGAGCGTGAGCGATGAGGTATCCGGCAGGATGATACGGTTCCACACCACTTGCACACGGCTCTGGCCGTAGCTGACCTGGCTGTTGTAGCGCCCCAGAATGCGCGAACCTTGCGGGATCAGTAGGAACTTGCCAGTGGCCGTATCGTAGATCGGCTCCGTCACCGTGGCGATCACGTCGCCCGGCAGGTCGGACTTGAGTTCGACCAGGAGCACGTCACCTTGACGGCGACTCCGCTGACTACGGGTAAGCAATTGGCCAAGCTGGCAGAAACTTGCTCGATGGACTTATCAGAACCGGCTTTCAAGTTGATCCGCGAGGCCGACGAAACCTTCGCGATGCTGGTGGACTACCTGCGTGAGTATCGGGATTGCGCCGATGCCCGCCACGGTACTGTATATCGTTGGCTTCCCGCTCGGCAAAGAACCCGAACAGTTTGCAACACCGAAGTCTGCCGGCATCCGTCTGTAGTTGGGCAAACAACAAGGGCCAAAGGCATCAAGGGTCAACGCCGGGCGACCTCGGAAATGAACCTCTCCTTGAGCTGCTCCGTTTCAATGATCTGCTTCTCCGACGCCAGGCACAGGCGCTCGGTTTCCTCGGGTGGGAAACCTAGTTCCAGAAACCGATTCGCATCCGGCTTGGTGGCATGGCGGGTTACGGTGTCGATCTTCAGGTTTACTTTTCCTCTCGTTGGCAGAGAGAAAGATTCGCCAGGCACTGTTGGCGAATTGGCCCGGCCACAAGCGAACTCGGCGAGGGTGAATTTCCGAGACACTGTCTGGGAAATTCAGACGAGCAGCTTGCGAACTCGCCACCGAGCGCCGGGATGTCTACGACTGGGGCGGCTGCCGCTCCGGAATTTTCGTATCAGTGACACGAGAATCGACAGGCCCAGATCGCGTCAGCAGTGCGACGAACGCCTGCAGTGTCTCCTGGCTAATCGCGCTGGCTTCATGCAGCGCAGCCATGTCGTCACGCAAGGATTCGATGATCGGGCTTTTCATGGAAATCAGGCAGCGACCGTGATGCCGGGCGCATGCTCCCGCCGCGCAGGTTGCACCACGATTTCCACATGCTGATCCAGCGACACCAGCGCCTGCATCAAGCGCTCCAACGAAATGTTCTGGAGCTTGTAGCGGCGAACCTGGGACACCTTGGGCTGGGTCATGCCGGTGATATGGGCGGCTTCGGTCTGGCTCAGGTCGCGCTGGTTGATCAGCGCGTTGAGTTTGAGCGCGAGCGCGGCCTTCGCCGACAATTCTTCCGCATCGTCGAAACCGAGATCCAGCAGCACGTTGTCGGTGCCTTGAGGGGTATCTTTGCGACTCATTATGTTCTCCTGTTCGCTGCGTAGCGGGCGAGCACTGCCTTCAACCGCTTCTCGATCAACTCCACATCCGGCTGCGGCGTAGCGATGCCGGACTTGGACTTCTTCTGGAACGCATGCAACACATGCACCGCGTCCCCGACCTTCACTGTGTAAACCGCGCGGAAGGTGTCGCCCCGATGGTCTTCCACCAGTTCGTACACCCCGGAGCCGAGCCCCTTCCAGGGCTTGGTCGAGTCCGGCGTGCCGCCCAACTGGACGACGAACAATGACACGCCCATGTCCTTCTGCACGGGGACGGGAAACTCCTTGAAGTCCTTCTTCGATGAGCCTTCCCAGTACAGGAGCTTGCGTTGTTCTGTCATTATTATATCCGTTCAGGTATAGATGGCAAGCGCCTGAATTGTCGCGACAGCGTTGCGACAATTGGGCCTGCAGGATCAGCATCAGGATGCCGCCACACCAAAGGCGCGGCAGGGCAAGACGTGGAAGCTCGCAGGCGGGTCATATCGCCATTTCCTCCGTGCGGCGCGCACCCGTAATCGCCAGCCGCCGATTCGCCACCAGTTCGGCTGCGTCCCGTACCGGCTTGTCCTCGGTATGAACATAGTGCATAAACATCGCCACGGTCTTGTGACCTGTGAGCTTCATGCCCACCTTGGTCGGCACGCCCGAGTTGGCAATGTCGGTCGTCGCCCGGTGGCGGATGCCGTGCGTGCCAACGTGCGGCACACCAGCTGCCTTGAGCACGCGCGTCCAGCCGCCGTAGTGCTCACCGTGGGTCATGTGCCGAGTCGGATCGTTCGGCGACGGCAGGACGTAGGGGCAACCTTCCCGACGCGGTGCGGTGGACAGCAGCCGATAGGCTTCCTCGCTCATGGGCTTGGAGATACCACCAGTCTCGCTGTCAGGCCGGACTACGCGGCGATTTTCCAGATCAACCCAATCCCATTCGAGTGGGCAGATTTCGGAACGGCGTGCGGCGAACTCGAATTGCAAGCGAATCGCCAGCGGGATGACGTAGTTTTCCAGCCCTTCCGCCTCCAAATGCTCCAACTGACGGAAGATCCGCACCAGTTCATCGTCCACGATAAGCCGGGTTTCCTTGCCGGGCGGGTACATCGGGACGTGGCGGCATGGATTCGTGCCGTCAGGGCATAGCCCTCACACTTCGGCCAGGTTGAACATCTTGCGCAGCACGTCAAAGGTGCGGTTGGCCTCTGCTTGCTTGTAGGCCAGCTTCTTCATCAGCGCAGCGACGTCCGGGCGCTTCACATCCTGTACCTTCATCCGGCCCAAGATCGGGATGATGCGACGGTCAATGACGCCCTGATAGCCGCGCTGGGTGCTGGGCTTGTTGTGCTGCTTGGAGTAGTCCTCCATGAAGGTGTCGCAGAACTCCTTCATGGTCGGTGCCTTGCGGGCGGCGTTCTTGGCCGCGCTGGGGTCGCCGCCCTTGCGCACCTCGGCCAGCCACTCCTGCGCCATCGTGCGTGCCTGATCGACGGTCAATTCCCCGTACTGCCCCAGAGCGGGTTTGCGGCGCTCGCCAGTGTTCGTGCGGTACTGAAGCATAAACACCTTGCGGCCCGCAGGGGTGATCTTGCACAATATGTTGAACTCGCCTAAGTGATTGATAAACCTGCTGTATCAAGCCTTGGCGTAGTCCAGCGAATTGCGATGCTGGAGTCATCGTGAAACAAAAAAGACCCCCACGCTGCGCCTTCGCGCTATAGGCCCAGTTGGTCCCACATGGCGTCGACGCGCGCTTTGATGTCGGCGTCCATGTGAATCGGGCGGCCCCACTCGCGGTCGGTCTCGCCGGGCCATTTGTTGGTGGCGTCCATCCCCATCTTGCCCCCCAGCCCCGAGACCGGGGAAGCGAAGTCCAGGTAGTCGATGGGCGTGTTCTCGACCAGCACGGTGTCGCGCACCGGGTCCATGCGCGTGGTCATGGCCCAGACCACCTCGGTCCACTGGCGCGGGTCGATATCCTCGTCCACGACCACGATGAACTTGGTGTACATGAACTGGCGCAGGACGCTCCACAGGCCGAACATGATGCGCTTGGCGTGGCCGGGGTACTGCTTGCGCATCGACACCACCGCCAGGCGATAGCTGCAGCCCTCGGGCGGCAGGTGGAAATCGACGATTTCGGGAAACTGGCGCTTGAGCAGCGGCACGAACACCTCGTTCAAGGCCACGCCCAGCACCGCCGGCTCGTCGGGCGGCTTGCCCGTGTAGGTGCTGTGGTAGATGGGCTGGCGCCGGTGAGTGATGCGCTCGACGGTGAACACCGGGAACCAGTCCTGCTCGTTGTAATAGCCCGTGTGGTCCCCATAGGGCCCTTCCAGGGCCATCTCGTAGCCGGTGTCCGGGGCGGCGGGCGTGCCCTGCGGCGGAGCGCCGGGGGCCAGGGCGCGCGGATCGGCGGCGGGCAGGATGTGGCCCTCGAGGATGATCTCGGCGTGGGCCGGCACCAACAGCTCGCCGCCCAGCGCCTGGGCGACCTCGGTGCGCGCGCCGCGCAACAGCCCCGCGAACTGGTATTCCGACAGGGTGTCCGGGATGGGGGTGACGGCGGCGAGCAGCGTCGCCGGGTCGGTGCCCAGGGCCACCGCGATGGGGAAGGGCTGGCCGGGGTGGGCCAGGGCGTGGTCGCGGAAGTCCAGCGCGCCGCCGCGGTGCGACAGCCAGCGCATGATGAGCTTGTTGCGGCCGACGAGCTGCTGGCGGTAGATGCCCAGGTTCTGGCGTCGCGCGCGCGGGCCGCGCGTGACGACCAGGCCCCAGGTGAGCAGGGGGCCGACGTCCCCGGGCCAGCAGGTCTGCAGAGGCAGGGCGTTCAGATCCACGTCGCCGCCCTCGAGCACGACCTCCTGGCAGGGGGGCGCGCGCAGCGTGCGCGGGTTCATGTCCCACAGCGCCGATTTCAGCATCGAGACCTTGGACAAGGCGTCGCGCATGCCTTGCGGTGGAGTGGGCTCGCGCAGCGAGGCCAGCAACTCGCCGGTGTCGCGCAATGCCGAAACCGTTTCCGCGCCCATGCCCCAGGCTACGCGCTGGGGCGTGCCGAACAGGTTGGCCAGCACCGGGATGGCGCTGTCCGTGCCGTCGTGCACGGGCCGTTCGAACAGCAGCGCCGGCCCGCCGGCCCGCAGGACGCGGTCGCTGATTTCGGTGATCTCGAGGCGGGTCGAGACCGGGTGGGTGATGCGCTTGAGCTGGCCGTGGCGCTCGAGCAGGGCGATAAAGTCCCGGAGGTCGCGGTATTTCACAGAATGACGCCGTCAGGTTACAGTTGAGCTCGTGCCACAGATTACCACTGACGCCCCCGGGAGGGCTCGGAATTGGTCACCGCGTCGCGGGTCTTTGCCTGCCGCCCGGCCGGTTCGGGGCTTCCCCCGTTTTGCCCGGAGCCTCCATGCCCCTCGTCGCGACCAGTGAGCGCCTGGTGGGCGGACTGATGTCGGTCGTGCGGCCGGTCGGCGAGTTCATCCATGTCAGCGCCATTTACATGGGCATCGCCGTCCTGACGACGCTTGGCCTGAGCCTGGTGCTGCCGTCCATGCGGCAGCAGTCCCAGCAGCTCCACGAGGTCGTGCTGACCATGTTCCAGACCGACGGCGGCGGCTATGCCGGCGCCGACGAGCCGCTGGCCGACCTCGGGTCGGTCGACTGGTCCATGCCGATCGGCCCCGTTCCGCCCCCGGCGGATGCCCAGGCACCCGGCGCCGCCGCCCCGTCGGGCGGCGAGGGCGCGGCGCCCTCGCAGGAAAATCAGGTCGCCGGCGCCAGCGCCTCGGCCGAGATGCCCAATTTCTCGCATGCGCTCGAGGCGGCCATCCGCGGCCAGGAGATCCCCGGCGTCAGCCAGGCCCAGGCGCAGGCCCTGCGCAGCTACATCGCGCGCAAATACAAGATCGCCAACAGCGTCGCCGGCGCCCTGGTGCGCATCGCCTTCGCGATCGGCGCGCAAAAGAACCTCGATCCGCAGTTGCTGCTGGCGGTCATCGCCATCGAGTCCCGCTACAACCCGTTTGCCGAGAGCGCCGTCGGCGCGCAAGGCCTGATGCAGGTGATGACACGTGTGCACCACGACAAGCTCGAGGGCTCGGGCGGCGGCCAGGCGGCGGTATTCAACCCTGTGGTGAACATCGACGTGGGCGCCCAGATCCTGGCCGACTGCGTCCGGCGCCGGGGTTCGGTGACTGCGGGCCTGGCCTGCTATGTGGGCGCCACCGGCCCCAGCGATGGGGGGTACGGCGCGCGGGTGCTGGCCGAACAGCGGCGCATCGCGCTCGCCTCGGGTATCGCCCCCAACCGCCGCTAGCGTCCGGTTTGACGGGTACGCATCGAATGGTACGCCGGGCGGGGCGCTAGGCGCCCAGAAAGCGCTCCATTCGAGCGACCGCCTCACGCAGGCGGTCCAGGCCGGTCGCATACGAAAACCGCAACGTGTGGTCGGCGTGCGCGTGGCCGAAATCGACGCCCGGCACCGCCGCCACCAGGGCCTCGTTCAGCAGGCGCCGGGCAAAGTCCGTGCTGTCGCGGCTGTGGGCCGAGATGTCGGCAAAGATATAGAACGCGCCGTCCGGCGCCACCGGCACCTCCAGGCCCAGGCGGGCGAACTCGGGCAGCAGGTAGTCGCGCCGTTCTTTGAAGGACAGGCGGCGCAGATCATAGGTGCGCATCACTTCGGGAGCAAAGCAGGTGAGCGCCGCGTGCTGGGCGAGCGACGGGGCGCAGATCGCCAGGCTGGCGGCCAGCCGCTCGAGGGCGGGCATCATCGGCGGCGGGGCGATCAGCCAGCCCAGGCGCCAGCCCGTCATGTGGAAATACTTGGAAAAGCTGTTGATGACCACGATGTCGTCGTCCAGCGTCAGCGCGCTGAGCGGCGGGTCCTCGTAGGTCAGGCCGAGGTAGATTTCGTCCATGATGACGAAGCCGCCGCGCTGCCGGACCTCGGCGATCAGCGCGCGCAGCGCCTCGCGTTCGATCGTGGTGCCGGTCGGATTGCTGGGCGAGGCGATCAGCACGCCGCGCGTGGCCGGACCCCAGTGCTCGGCCACGTCCTGGGCGCTGAGCTGGTAGCGGTTGCGGGCCGTGCAGGGCACCAGCCGCGTGACGCCCCCCGCGGCGGTGATGAAGTTCCGGTTCGCCGGGTAGGAGGGGTCTGGCATCAGGATCTCGTCGCCGGGGTTGATCATGGCCATCGCCGCCAGCAGCAGCGCCCCCGAGGCCCCCGAGGTGATCAGCACGCGCGCGGGATCGACCTGCGCCTGGAATTGTTGCCCGTAGTAGTGGGCGATGGCCTCGCGCAGGGCCGGGATGCCGGCTGGCGGCGTGTAGCCGCCAAGGCCCGCACCCGCCGCGCGGTTCAGGGTTTCCAGGACTTGGGGCGGGGCCGTGAAGTCGGGCTCGCCGATCCCCAGGCTGATCACGTCGTGGCCCTGGGCCGCGAGCGCCTGCGCCTGCTTGAAGACTTCCACGGCGTAGAATGGCACCGTGTGATCGGTTCGGGCGGCGAGACGAGGCATGACGGACTTCCGGAAAAAGTGACCATTGTAGTCCGCCCATGCAGGAGCTTCATGATATGGAATCCCCCGCACGCCGTGCGTTCCTGACGGGACACCGCGCGGCGCAGACCCCCTGGGAAACCTTTCTCGGCCGCTTGCGGCGCGCGGCCGAGGGCAAGGTGTTCGACTTTTCCGTCGCCTCGGGCGGCGCGCGGCTGGTGCCGGCTCGCATGGCCGACGTCTATCGCGCGCGCAGCCTCTGCGCCGAGCACGGCGTCGTGCTGGCGCTCGACGGGGTGCCGCGCGCCGCGCCGTTGGACGGCGGGCCTGTGCTCTGGGTCGAGCCCGGCACGGCCATGTCGCGCTTCGAACGCATGGGCGAGGGCGATTCGCGTTGGTTCGTCCAGCCGGGCTGCCTCATCGGCGACCTCGAGGAGGCGGGTCTGCCGCAGTTCCGCAACCTGCCGCCGCACCTCACCGTCGCCGCCTGGCTGGCCGATCGCGAGGGGTGCGATTGGGATGCGGGGCGCACTGCAGACTCGGGACTGGTGCACGCGCTGGTGCTGTTGGACGATGGCACCCAGGCCAATCTGGGCGCCTTCGGCGCCGCCAACCAAAAGCCGCTGGACAATATCCGCGTGCAGCAGATGATCCCGCGCCTGTTCGAGCTCGCCAGCGGCGAGGATGCGGCCGGGGCGGGCGCCGGGCCGTGCTGGGGGGCGCGCTACCGTCTCGACGCCTTGCGGCCCGCCGACGGCTCGGGGGTCAATCTGGCCCACCTGCTGCTCGGGCACGGCGGCGATCTGGGTTGGGTGGAATGGGTGGTGCTCGATGAGCGGGCGCCGGCGCCCGCGCAGCGGCCCTACGAGCAGCGCTATTTCAAGCGGGCGACGACCGTGGGCGCGGCGACGCTGGACCGCGCGGCCAAGGACCTGTTCGATTCCGCGCGCCTGTTTCCAGACCCCGGCCAACGGCCCTGAGGGGCGCCACGCCGCCCTCGGCGCCACCTCGCGCGGGAGCCCCGGGCGCGCACCCGCCACATTGTCCCCGCCAGGGGCTAGAATGGTTCGCAGTTTCGTTCCTACATCACGTCAAGGCACCCTCACCATGGAAGACCCCCTGCGCGCCGCCGCACTCGAATATCACGAGCACGGCCGGCCTGGAAAAATTTCCGTCACCCCGACCAAACAATTGTCGACCCAGCGCGACCTGGCTCTGGCCTATACGCCGGGTGTCGCCGCGGCTTGCGAGGAAATCGTCGCTGACGAGCACAACGCCGTCCGCTACACGGCGCGCGGCAACCTGGTGGGCGTGATCACCAACGGCACGGCCGTGCTGGGGCTGGGCAACATCGGCCCCCTCGCGTCCAAGCCCGTGATGGAAGGCAAGGCCGTGCTGTTCAAGAAATTCTCCGGCCTGGACGTCTTCGACATCGAGATCAACGAAACGGACCCCGACCGGCTCGTGGATATCATCGCCGGGCTCGAGCCGACGTTCGGCGGCATCAACCTCGAGGACATCAAGGCCCCCGAGTGCTTCGAGGTCGAGCGCAAGCTGCGCGAGCGCATGCGCATCCCGGTCTTTCACGACGACCAGCATGGCACCGCCATCTGTGTCACCGCCGCTTTCATCAACGGCCTCGAGGTCGTGGGCAAGCACATCGCCGAGGTCAAGGTCGTGGTCTCGGGCGCCGGGGCGGCCGCCCTGGGCTGCCTCGATCTGATGATCGACATGGGCCTGCCTCTCGAGCACATCTGGGTGTCGGATATCGAGGGCGTGGTCTACCAGGGCCGCACCGTGCTGATGGACGAGAAAAAGTCGCGTTTCGCGCAGGCGACCAACGCCCGGACCCTGGACGACATCATCGGCGGCGCCGACGTGTTCCTGGGCCTGTCGGCGGGTGGCGTGCTCAAGCCCCACATGGTCGAGAAAATGGCCGAGCGCCCGCTGGTGCTGGCGCTGGCCAACCCCAACCCCGAGATCCTGCCGGCCGACGCGCTGGCGGTGCGGCCCGACGTCGTGATCGCCACCGGGCGGTCCGACTTCCCGAACCAGGTCAACAATGTCCTGTGCTTCCCCTACATCTTTCGCGGCGCGCTGGACGTGGGCGCCACCACCATCACGCGCGGCATGGAAAAGGCCGCCGTCATGGCGATCTGCAAGCTCGCGCGCGAGGAACAAAACGACGTGGTGGCGGCGGCCTACGGCCTGTACGACGTGTCCTTCGGCCCCAGCTACTTCATTCCCAAGCCCTTTGATCCGCGCTTGATCGTGCGGATCTCGCCGGCCGTGGCCAAGGCCGCCATGGACGATGGCGTGGCCACCCGGCCCTTGGCGGACCTCGACAGCTACGCCGAGCAGCTCCAGCAGTTCGTCTATCACTCCGGCGCCTTCATGAAGCCGCTGTTCTCGATCGCCCGCGGCATGGTGCGCGAGGGCGGCAAGTCGCGGATCGTGTTCGCCGAGGGCGAGGACGAGCGCGTGCTGCGCGCCGTCCAGATCGTGGTCGACGAGCACCTGGCGCGCCCCATCCTGATCGGCCGTCCGGCCGTGCTGGCCGCGCGCATCGAGAAATACGGCCTGCGCCTGCGCCTGGGCAAGGACGTCGAGGTCACCAATCCCGAGCACGACGAGCGCTTCCACCACTATTGGACCGCGTACTGGGAAATGATGTGCCGCAGGGGCATCACCAAGGAAATGGCGCGCGTCGAGATGCGCCGCCGCCTGACGCTGATCGGCGCCATGATGGTTCACCTGGGCGATGCCGATGGCATGATCTGCGGCACGGTGGGCGCCTACGGCAACCATCTGCGCTTCATCGACGAGGTCATCGGCCGCCAGCCCGGCGTCCGCACCTATGCGGCCATGAACATTCTGCTGCTCGATGAACGCACCCTCGCCCTGGCCGACACCCACGTCAACGACGACCCGGATGCCGCCCAGATCGCCGAGATCACCCTGATGGCCGCCGAGGAAATGCGCCGTCTCAATATAGAGCCCAAGGTCGCCTTGCTGTCGCGCTCGAATTTCGGCACCGGCAGTTCATCCTCGGGAACCAAGATGCGCGAGGCCCTCGCGCGGGTGCGCGAGCGCGATCCCTTGCTCGAGATCGATGGCGAGATGCACGGCGACTGCGCCCTGGACCCCTCGCTGCGCGAGCGCATCCTGCCCTCGACCACGCTGCATGGCGAGGCCAATCTGCTGATCTGCCCGAATGTGGATTCCGGCAACATCGCCTATAACCTGCTCAAGACCGCGGCTGGCGGCAACGTGGCCGTGGGCCCGTTCCTGCTGGGCGCCAATGCGCCGGTGCATATCTTGACCTCCAGCTCGACGGTGCGCCGGATCGTTAATATGGCCGCCCTCACCGTGGTCGATGCCAACAAACCACGCCACACCTGACCGGCCGGCGATCGGTCTGGTTCTGACGGGCGGCGGCGCGCGCGCCGCCTACCAGGCGGGTGTGCTCTCGGGCGTGATGGAGATCATCGATCCGACGCGCAGGCGCGGCTTCCGCAACCCGTTTTCCATCATCTCGGGCACCTCGGCCGGCGCGATCAACGCGACGGCCCTGGCCTGCCGCGCCCATCAACCCCATCGGTCCATCGACCACCTGACCGCGCTCTGGGGCAGTCTGCATACCGACGACGTCTACTACGCCGACGCGCCCCGGCTGCTGCGCACCGGCCTGCAATGGCTGGGCATGCTCGGCCTGGGCTGGCTGCAACCCCGCTTGAACGTCTACGCGCCGCATTCGCTGCTGGATAATTCGCCGCTGGCCGACCTGCTGGCGCGCACCATCAATTTCCAGCGGCTCAAGCAGAACCTCGCCCGCGGCCACCTCTCGGCCGTGGCCGTCACGGCCACGGCCTACACCACCGGCGAGCACCTGACCTTCTACCAATCCCGCGCGCCCATCAAGCCCTGGACGCGCTCGTTGCGCCGCGCGGTGAGCTCGCCCATCGGCGTGGACCACCTCCTGGCCTCGAGCGCCATTCCCTTCGTCTTTCCGGCGCGCGCCATCCTCATGGGCGACACCACCCTGTGGTGCGGCGACGGCTCCATGCGCCAGCTCGCGCCCATGAGTTCCGCCATTCATCTGGGGGCGGAAAGAATATTCGTCGTGGGCACGAACTACCGCGACGAAACCCATCCCCAGCCCCGCGAACTGAGCCCCGCATACCCCAATTTGGCGCAGATCGCGGGCCATACGCTGTCGAATATTTTCCTCGACGGCGTGTCCATGGACATGGAGCGCATGGCCCGCATCAATGAGCTGCTTGCACGATGTCCTCCAAATGGATTAAAAAGCGAGTCACTGCGTCCCATCCGCTGCTTGATGATCGCGCCCAGCCGGTCCCTGGACGATCTCGCGATGGCGCATCTGCAGGAGCTGCCGCGCGCGGCGCGCACCTTGTTTCGTGTGCTCGGCGTGTCGCCCCGGCAAGCTCGGGCAGGGGGCGGGGCGCTCGCGTCCTATTTGTTGTTCGAGGCGGGCTATACGCAAGACCTGATCGCATTGGGAAGGGCTGATAGCATGAGCCGTGCTGGGGAAGTCCAGGCTTTTTTCAAGGAGTGGTCCGAATGAGTCAGGCCCAGTTTAAAAAGATGCTGAAATCCGGCGTCGTCGACGCCAAGGCGGTGTCCGAGGACGAGGCCCTGGCCGCCGCGCGCGAGGCGGGCCTGACGGCGTTCGTGGTCGATTGCGACCGCGCCCGCAGCCGCTCGGCCGTGCTGAGGGCGGTCGTCAAGGCGGTGGATTTCCCCGAGTATTTCGGCGGCAATCTCGATGCACTCTACGACTGCCTGTGCGACACCATGCTCGACCAGAAGGAAGGCCTGTTCCTGTGGTTCCGGCACCTGCATTCCGGCGACCCGGCGCTGGCCGAGGAGGCCGTCGCGATCGAGGCGGTCTGCGAGGACGCGATCGAGTTCGCCAACAACAACGACCGCCGCTTCGCCTTCGCCATCCAGCATGCGGGCCGGCATCCCGATCCGGAACCCGGCATCGAGCCCACTCCGTATTCCGGCCATCGCGAGGAAAGCCTCTGACCGGTGTCCCGCGCCAGGGGCCGCTTCACCAGCCCAGCAGGGCCGTCGCCGCCGCGATCAACGCGAGGCCGGCGGTCTCGGTGCGCAGCACGCGCGGCCCCAGGACGACCGGAACCAGCCCGGCCGCCGCCGCCGCGGCCTGCTCGGCCTCGGACCAGCCCCCCTCGGGGCCGACCAGCAGGCTCAGGCGCGTGCGCACGGGCGCCAGCGCCTGAGCCAGGGGCACGGCGCCTTCGGGGTGGCAGAACAGCGCCGGGCCGTCCTCGGCGCCCAATAAATCCAGCGCCTCGCCAAACGTCAGGGGGTCGACGACGCTCATCAGGCGGTTGCGGCCGCATTGCTCGCTCGCGGCGCCGGCGATGGCGCGCCAGCGCGCCAGGCGTTTGTCCAGGCGGGGGCCGGCCAGGCGCAGTATGCTGCGCTCGGCGGCGATCGGCACCAGGCGCGCCGCGCCGGTCTCGACGGCCTTTTCGACGATCCAGTCCATCTTGTCGCCCCCGGCCAGCCCCTGCAGCAGGGTGATGCGGCCCGGCAGCTCGCGTTCGACGGGGTCGTGCGCCCCGGTGTCGGCCCAGGCGGCGCCGCCGTCCACGCGCAGCACGGCGGCGTACTCGCCGCCATGGCCGTCGAACAGCGTGATCGCGGCGCCCGGGCGCAAGCGCAGCACCCGCAGGGCGTGGTGGGCGAGGGCCTCGGGCAGGTCGATGCGGGCATGGGGCGCCAGCGGCGTCGGGCAATGAAAACGGGGTGCGGGCATGCCGGGGTTGCGCGTGGGGGGACGGGCGCCGGGCGGCGCCCTTGCCGTTGGGGGATTCGTTGGCCGCTGGGCGGATTCGGAGCTTCTGTGCGGACTATAAACCGGATCGCCCGGGATGGTAAAATCTGCAGCTTTGAATCCTTTTTTTGGCGTGTCCAACCTTTTGCGCCGCGCCCCGACAACTTATGAGCATCCCCGCGCCCGATCCCTCCATGGCCAACGTGATCCGCGTGCTGGCCATGGATGCCGTCCAACAAGCCAATTCCGGGCATCCGGGGGCGCCGATGGGGATGGCCGACATCGCCCACGTGCTGTGGGCGCGGCATCTGCGCCACAATCCGGCGGATCCGGCCTGGATCGACCGCGACCGCTTCGTGCTGTCCAACGGCCATGGGTCCATGTTGATCTACGCCCTGCTGCATCTCACCGGCTACGACCTGCCCATCGAGGA
The DNA here is from genome assembly GCF_040276065.1 of Castellaniella sp. GW247-6E4. Taxonomy (NCBI): domain Bacteria; kingdom Pseudomonadati; phylum Pseudomonadota; class Betaproteobacteria; order Burkholderiales; family Alcaligenaceae; genus Castellaniella; species Castellaniella sp. GW247-6E4. The sequence goes on from NZ_JBELOI010000006.1 coordinate 145,954, forward strand.
ACTGCGGCGCTTTCGCCAACTGCACTCCCGCACGCCCGGCCACCCCGAGGTCGGCATCACCCCGGGCGTCGAGACCACCACCGGCCCGCTCGGCCAGGGGCTGGCCAACGCCGTGGGCATGGCGCTCGCCGAGGCGCTGCTGGCCCGCGAGTTCAACCGGCCCGGCTACGGGATCATCGACCACGACACCTATGCCTTCGTCGGCGACGGCTGCCTGATGGAGGGCATTTCGCACGAGGCGTGCTCGCTGGCGGGCACCCTGGGGCTGTCGCGGCTGATCGTGTTCTATGACGACAACGGCATTTCCATCGACGGCGAGGTGCGCGACTGGTTTGCCGACGACACCCCGGCCCGCTTCGAGGCCTACGGCTGGAACGTCCTGCGCGGCGTCGACGGTCACGACATGGCGGCCATCGAGGCCGCGGTCGCCCAGGCCCAGGCCAATGCCGCGGCCGGCCGCGGGCCGACCCTGGTGTGTTGCCGCACCGTCATCGGCAAGGGCGCGCCCAGCAAGGCCGGCAGCGAAAAGGTCCACGGCGCCCCCCTGGGCGCGGACGAAATCGCCGCCGCGCGCCAGGCCATGGGCTGGACGCACGGCCCCTTCGAGATTCCGGCCGAGGTCTACGAGTACTGGGACGCCCGCGCGCGCGGCGCGCGCCGCCAGGCCGACTGGGAGGCGCTCTTTGCCCGCTATGCCGAGGCGTATCCCGCCGAGGCCGCCGAGCTGCGCCGCCGCATGGCCGGCGCGCTGCCCGCCGATTTCGCGCAGCGCGCCGCCGAGGTGCTGGGCACGACCCAGGATCGCGGCGAATCCATCGCCTCGCGCAAGGCATCGCAGCAATCCATCGAGGCGTTCGCCGCCCTCCTGCCGGAAATGCTGGGCGGTTCAGCCGACCTGACCGGCTCCAATTTCACCGACTGGAAGGGGGTCGCACCGGTGCGCGCCGGCGGCGACGGCATCCAGGCAGGCCGCCACATCAACTATGGGGTGCGCGAGTTCGGCATGGCGGCGATCATGAACGGCATGGCGCTGCATGGCGGCTATCTGCCCTTCGGCGGCACCTTCCTGACCTTTTCGGACTATTCCCGCAATGCCCTGCGTATGGCGGCGCTGATGCGCCAGCGCGTGATCCACGTCTTCACCCACGATTCGATCGGCCTGGGCGAGGACGGCCCCACCCACCAGTCGATCGAGCACGCCGGCAGCCTGCGCCTGATCCCCAATCTGCACGTCTGGCGGCCCTGCGACACCACCGAGACCGCGGCCGCCTGGACGGCGGCGCTGTCGCGCCCGGCCAGCATGGGCATGGCGGTGCGCGAGGGCGGTCCCTCGGCTCTGTTGCTGTCGCGCCAGAACCTGCCCTTCGTGGCGCGCGACGTGCCGACCACCGAGGCCATTGCCCGTGGCGGCTATGTGCTGCGCGACGCCCCGGGCGCCCGGGCGGTCATCATCGCCACCGGCTCCGAGGTCGGGCTGGCCCTCCAGGCCCAGGACCTGCTCGCGACCCGCGGCGTCGCCACCCGCGTCGTGTCCATGCCCTGCACCGAGGTGTTCGACGCCCAGGCGGCTGATTGGCGTGCCGCCGTGCTGCCCGCCGACCTGCCGCGCGTCGCCGTCGAGGCCGGCGGCACGGCCACCTGGTACAAGTACGTCGGCTCCCAGGGCGCCGTCGTCGGCATCGACACCTACGGCGAATCCGCACCCGCCGGGGTATTGTTCAAACATTTCAACCTGACGGCCGAACATGTCGCCGCCACGGTCGAGCAGCTTTTGTAAACAGGAGATCCATCATGACCATACGCGTAGCGATCAATGGCTATGGCCGCATCGGCCGCAACATCCTCCGGGCCCACTACGAGGATGGCAAGCAGCACGACCTCCAGATCGTGGCGATCAACGACCTGGGCGACCCCAAGACCAATGCCCACCTCACCCGCTATGACACGGCCCACGGCCGTTTCCCCGGCACCGTCGAGGTCGATGGCGACCACTTGGTCGTCAACGGCGATCGCATCCGCGTGCTGGCCGAGCGCGATCCGGCCAAACTGCCCTGGGGCGAGCTCGGGGTGGATGTGGTGCTCGAATGCACCGGCCTGTTCACGTCCAAGGAAAAGGCCTCGGCCCACCTCAAGGGCGGCGCGAAAAAGGTCATCATCTCGGCCCCCGGCGGCAAGGACGTCGACGCCACCATCGTCTACGGCGTCAATCATCAGGTCCTGAAGGCCACCGACACCGTCATCTCGAACGCCTCCTGCACCACCAACTGCCTGGCGCCGCTGGTCTATGCGCTGAACAAGGACCTGGGCGTGGTCAACGGCCTCATGACCACGGTGCACGCCTACACCAACGACCAGGTGCTGACCGACGTCTATCACTCGGACCTGCGCCGTGCGCGCTCGGCCACGCAAAGCATGATCCCGACCAAGACCGGCGCGGCCTCGGCCGTCGGCCTGGTCCTGCCCGAGCTCAACGGCAAACTCGACGGCTACGCCATCCGCGTGCCGACGATCAATGTGTCCATCGTCGACCTGACCTTCGTCGCCGCGCGCGCGACCACGGTGGCCGAGGTCAACGGCATCCTCGAGGCGGCCGCCAACGGCCCCCTGAAGGGCATCCTCGACTACACCACCGAGCCCCTGGTTTCGGTCGACTTCAACCACACCGCGGTGTCCAGCACGGTGGACGCGGGCTTGACCAAGGTGTCCGAGGGCACGCTGGTCAAGGTCGGCTCCTGGTACGACAACGAGTGGGGTTTCTCCAACCGCATGCTCGACACCACGGTTGCCCTGATGCAGGCCAAGTAAGGCGGACCGGCAGGCACACCGAGGGCGGGGCGACCCGCCCTCATTGCATCCACTCACTGGAATTTCCGATATGAGCACCTCCGTCCTGACCCTGTCCGGCCTGGCCCGATCCGGCGCCCTGGCGGGCAAGCGGGTCTTTATCCGCTCCGACCTCAACGTGCCCCTGGACGCCGGTCGCATCACCGAGGACACGCGCGTGCGCGCCTCGGTGCCGGCCATCCGCATGGCCCTGGACGCGGGGGCAGCCGTCCTGGTCACCTCGCACCTGGGCCGTCCCAAGGAAGGCGTCCTGAATCCCGAGGACTCTCTCGAGCCCGTGGCGCGCCGCCTGGCCGAACTGCTCGGCCAGCCCGTGCGTCTGCTGCGCGATTGGGTCGGCGGCGTGCAGGCGGCGCCGGGCGAGGTCGTCCTGCTCGAGAACTGCCGGACCAACCCTGGGGAAAAAAAGAACGACCCGGAACTGGCGCGCCGCATGGCCGCGCTGTGCGACGTGTACGTGAATGACGCGTTTGGCACGGCGCACCGTGCCGAGGCGACCACCGAGGGCATCGCGCGCGTTGCGCCCGTGGCCTGCGCCGGCCCCCTGCTTGAGGCCGAGCTGACGGCGCTGGGCAAGGCCCTGCAGTCGCCGCGCCGCCCGATGGTGGCCATCGTCGGTGGCTCCAAGGTGTCGACCAAGCTCTCCATCCTGCAGTCCCTGGCCGAGCGCGTCGACCAATTGATCGTGGGCGGCGGCATCGCCAACACGTTCATGCTGGCCGCCGGCCTGCCCATCGGCAAGTCGCTGGCCGAGCCCGATCAGGTCGGGCAGGCGCGCGCCGTCATCGAGGCGATGCGCGCGCGCGGGGTCGAGGTGCCGATTCCCGAGGATGTGGTGGTTGCCCAATCTTTTTCGGCGGATGCGCCGGCGACGGTCAAGGATGCGGCCGACGTGGGCGCCGAGGACTTGATCCTGGACATCGGCCCGCGCACGGCGGCGCGTCTGGCCGCGCAACTGCGCGAGGCGGGCACGATCGTCTGGAATGGCCCGGTGGGCGTGTTTGAGTTCGAGGCTTTCGCGGGGGGCACCCGGGCGATCGCCGAGGCGATCGCGGCCTCGGACGGGTTTTCGATCGCCGGCGGCGGGGATACGCTGGCGGCGATCGCAAAGTTCGACATCGCCGACAGGGTCGGCTATATCTCGACGGGCGGCGGGGCCTTTCTCGAATTCCTCGAGGGGAAGTCGCTGCCGGCGGTGGCGGTGTTGCAGGAGCGGGCGGCGAAGGCCTGATGGCCGGGGCTGGCCTGATATTCAGGCGTTCGACATCGCGACTCGGTTGCGTCCCGAATGCTTCGCTGCATAGAGGGTGATGTCCGCTCGACTGATCATCGTCACGACATCGTCGCCAGGGCCGAAGGATGTGACGCCAAAGCTTGCCGTCATTTTCCCGATGCACGGAAAATCATGCGCCTCGATCGCGGCGCGCAGTTTTTCCGCCAGCTTGGCCGCGTCGCTCGAGTCGGCGTTCGGCGCGATGATCAGGAACTCTTCCCCGCCCCAGCGCCCCACCGTGTCGACGGTGCGCGTGCAGGCCGTCAGGACCTTGGCGGTACTCACCAGCACCTCGTCACCGGCCAGGTGGCCGTGCAGGTCGTTGACCTGCTTGAAGTGATCCAGGTCGAGCAAAATGATCGAAAAAGGTGTGGCGTAGCGCAGCGCCCGCTGCAGGCTCTGCTCCAGCACGTGATCCAGCTCGATCCGGTTGACCAAGTGGGTCAGGCGGTCCGTCCGGGACAGCTTGGTGATTTCGCGATTGGAGGCTTCGAGCTCCGCGGTGACGGCGTCGATGAAGCGCATCAAGCGCGACACCACTCGCGTGTGCTTGTGCGCATAGGGGTCGCTGCTATGGGTTTCCGCGGCGGCGCGCGGCGTCGGCGGCCGGCTCGAACGGGCGCGGGCCTCGCCTTCGCGCAAGCCAACGGCCACCATGGTGGAATTCAACAGCCTGAGATTGCCAGAGGAGTAGAACTCTCCGTAGGTATAGAAACCGAAGGTCGGCGCCAAGGCTTCGAAGGGCAGGGTTTCCAGGTCCACATCATTTTGCATCAAGAAGCGGCGGCATCCGCAGGTATAGAGAAAAATCGCTTGCGGCGAAAAGTCGGCCATGGCGTGATGGATGTGCAGGGCATCGCTGACAATCAGATCCATATCGCCATAACCGATGCGGAAATGCTCGCCCTCCTGGATGTCGGCGACAAACTGCAAGGCGCCATCCCTGCTTGCCGCGATGGGCACCCTGGCCAATTGTTCACCGGCCCGCTCAAAGAGGAACGGGAACTCCAAGGCATTAAGGAAAAAATTCTCGTCATTGGATATGTTGAGATAGCGCCGGTACACATCGAAGGCGGGCTTGCCGTCTATCGTCTTGACCGATAGCTGATCGACCTCGGTGACCTGCATCGATCGGCTCAGGGGCCGCCAGCCGAGGTAGGTGCTCGACTCGATGTGCAGCTCGTCGCCGGCGAGCGCCACCGCCACCGCGCCCTGCGAGTATTGCTGGTCGCCGGCGAATACCAGCGAGTGCGCCATGGCGGCATAATCGGCCGCTCCGCCGCCGAAAATAGGCAGGCGGCCCGCAGTGGATTCAATGCCTTGCAGCAGGGCGCCGGCATCGATGCTCAATGGGGTGGCCAGCAGAATGACGCCGGCGATCGTGCCCGGGCACTGGCTGATGCGCGTCCCCAGTTCCGCACCCGCCTGGCGCGTGTCCCCATCCGGGGGGCAAGGCATCGCCACCACAGAGAGCGTGGAAGTCTCAAAACAGGTGATCCCGATCACGGTGCTGCCGGTGAGCAACCGTCCTTCGTATACTTCGCCGACCGTGGTTGCGCCCACGGCGATTGCCGACGGCAGCGCGGTGCGTATGAGCGCCGAAATCGCCCGCACGTGCTCGCTGCGTGTGTCCGCCGAGAAAATCTGGACCAATATGGCAGAGGATGCCGACGCGGTCGCCAGAAGCTGGCTGTCGTTGAGCAGAGCCTCCAGTGCGTCTTGAGTGGCGTAGCGGTGAGAAAAGTGGGTAATCATCGCATGACCCCGGCTCCCCTGTTGCGGGCAGTGTACAGTATTGCTGTGCCCGGATGAGGGGATGGTCGCCCGCGCCTGAATCGGCACATTCCATCGTCGTCTGGAGCCCATGCATGTCCGAGATTTTTCCTTTGTGGCGTAGCCACCCCGACGAGTTGCTCGTGGGCCTCGTCTCGGTGTCCGACCGCGCCTCGTCCGGCGCCTACCAGGATCAGGGGATCCCCGCCCTCGAGCGTTGGTTGCGCGGCGCGCTCACGCGCGAGCCGGTGATCGTCACGCGCCTCATCCCCGACGAGCGCGACCGGATCGCCGCCACCTTGCGCGAGCTCGTCGACGGGGCCGGCTGCGACCTCGTCCTGACCACCGGTGGCACGGGCCCGGCCCGCCGCGACGTGACGCCCGAGGCCACCCTGGACGTGGCCACCCGCGAGATGCCCGGTTTTGCCGAGCAGATGCGCCAGGTCAGCCTGCGCTTTGTCCCGACCGCGATTCTGTCGCGCCAGGTCGCGGTGATCCGCGAGATGCCCGGCCACGCCGCCTTGATCATCAACCTGCCGGGGCAGCCCAAGGCCATCCAGGAAACCCTCGAGGGTCTGCGCGGCCTGGACGGCGCGGTCCAGGTGCCGGGGATTTTCGCCGCCGTGCCGTATTGCCTGGACTTGATTGGGGGGCCCTACGTGGAAACGCATGCGGCCGTCGTCGAGGCGTTCCGGCCCAAATCAGCGCGCCGCTGACGTCGGGGGGATGGATCGTGAGGTTTCCCCATCTTTTCGCGCCGGGCCGTATCGGCGCCATGACGGTGCGCAATCGCATCATCGCCTCGCCCATGGAGCGCAATTACTGCACGGCCGAGGGCCGGGTCACCCAGCGCTACATCGATTTCCTCGAGGCGCGTTCGCGCGGCGGGGTCGGCTTGATGTACACCGAGGCGACCTATGTCGATCCGAGGGGGCGCGGGCGGCAACAGCAGATGGGCATTTACTCCGATGATTTGATACCCGATCTGGCGCGGCTGGTCGACGCGGTGCGTCGGCATGGGGCGCGCATCGGTCCCGAGCTGCATTATGGCGGCCGGGTCGTCGACCCGAGCGTCAGCGGCCTCCAATCCTGGGCCCCCTCGGTCGTTCCCTACGCCGGCGCCGGCGGCGTGCCGCCGCACGCCATGAGCCCGGACGAGATCGCCGGCATCGTCGAGAAATTCGGGGCCGGCGCGCGCCGCGCCCGCGAGGCCGGCTTCGATTTCATCGGTATACACGGCGCGCATGGCTATCTGCTCAGCCAGTTCCTCTCGCCCTTCACCAACACGCGCAGCGACGCATACGGCGGCGATCTGCGGGGGCGGCTCCGGTTTCCCCTCGAGGTGATCGCGGCCGTGCGCGGCGCGATCGGCCCGGAAGTCCCCATCCTCTACCGGGTCAGCGGCGACGAGCGCATCGAGGGCGGCCTCACCAACGAGGATATGTGCGCGGTCGTCCCGGCCCTGCAGGCGGCGGGCGTGGACCTGATCGATGTGTCCGCCGGCATCTACGAGTCCAATCAGTGGATCACGCAGCCCATGGAAATGCCGCAAGGGGTGCTGGTGCCCATCGCGCGCAAGATCCGGCCCCATGTCGACATTCCCTTGAGCGTGTCGGGGCGCATCACCGATCCCAGCGTGGCCGAGGACATCCTGGCCTCCGGCGTGACGGATTTCGTCACCCTCGGGCGGGCCCTGCATGCCGATCCGGAATTCCCGAACAAGGCCCGCGAGGGGCGCCTGGACGAGATTTGCACTTGCATCGCCTGTAATCAGGGGTGCAGCGATCGGCATGCGATGGGCAAGCCGATCCTGTGCCTGGTCAATACCGCGACCGGACAAGAGCGGAAGTACGCCATCCGCCGCGCGCCGGCGCGCAAGCGCATTCTCGTCGTGGGGGCTGGGCCCGCGGGCCTGGAATGCGCGCGGATCGCCGCCCTGCGCGGCCACCAGGTGGCGATCTTCGATCGCAACGGCGAGCCGGGCGGCCAGATCCTGCTGAATCGGGTGGTACCGGGGCGCGAGGAAATGGCCGGGCATATTCCCTGGCTGAGCAGCGCCGTCGGCCGCGCCGGCGCGCGGATCGAGCTGGGCGTCGAGGTGACCGAGGAACTGGTGCGGGGCGAGCGCCCCGATGTCGTGGTGCTGGCCACCGGCGCCACGCTGGGCATTCCACAGATCCCCGGCATTCTCGACAGCCCGGTCGTTGACGGCGATGACGTGCTGCGCCGTCCGATCGCCGCCAAGGGCCGCGCGCTGGTGATCGGCGGCGGGATCCGCGGCGTCGGCGTCGCCCGGGTGCTGGCCGCCAAAGGCATGGCGATCGTGCTGGCGGAGGCCGGTCCCGAGCTGGTCGGCGACATTGGCATGCGGTCGCGGGCGATCCAGGCGGGCGCCTTGGCGGCCCTGCCCCAGGTCGACGTCCATCTGCGGACGACGGTGGAGGCGCTTGGCACCGACGAGGCTTGGCTCTGGGATACCGGCAAGCGATGGCGGGTGGGTGACATCGGCCTGGTCATCCCGGTGAGGCCGCTGCTGCCGGTCATGGATCTGGCGGCGGTGTTGACCGATCGTCTGGAGGGCGTCGCCGTCCATCTCATCGGCGACTGCCTGCGGCCGCGCGATGCGATGAGCGCCCTCCACGAGGCGGCGGCGCTGGCGCATCGGCTTTGAACATCCAGGGCGCCAGCAGCAATTCCCGATACGCCTTAAAATCTCAGGATCTCCGTTTTAACCATCCAACCTTATCTTGGAGGTCCTTCCATGGCCCTGGTTTCCATGCGTCAGCTCCTCGATCACGCAGCCGAGAACGGCTACGGGATTCCCGCGTTCAACGTCAACAACCTCGAGCAAGTCCAGGCCATCATGGAAGCGGCCGCCCAGACCGACAGCCCCGTGATCATGCAGGCGTCGGCCGGCGCCCGCAAATACGCCGGCGAGGGTTTTCTCAAATATCTCATCCAGGCCGCCGTCGAGACCTATCCCCACATCCCCGTGGTCATGCACCAGGACCACGGCCAGTCGCCCGAAATCTGCCGTGGCGCCATCGACCTGGGGTTCTCCAGCGTCATGATGGACGGCTCGCTCATGGCCGATGGCAAGTCCATCGCCTCCTATGAATACAATCTGGACGTCACCCGCCAGGTCGTCCAGATGGCCCATAAACTGGGCGTGACCGTCGAGGGCGAGCTCGGCTGCCTGGGGTCGCTCGAGACCATGATGGGCGACAAAGAGGACGGCCACGGCGCCGAGGGCACCCTGACCATGGATCAGCTCCTGACCGATCCCGAGCAGGCCGCCGACTTTGTCCAGCAGACCCAGCTCGACGCCCTGGCCATCGCCATCGGCACCAGCCACGGCGCCTACAAGTTCACCCGCAAGCCCACCGGCGACATCCTGTCGATCCAGCGCATCAAGGAAATCCACGCCCGCCTGCCCAACACCCATCTGGTGATGCACGGCAGCTCCAGCGTGCCGCAGGAACTGCTGGCCGAGATCCGCGAGTTCGGCGGCGACATGAAGGAAACCTACGGCGTGCCGGTCGAGGAAATCCAGGAGGCCATCAAGTACGGCGTGCGCAAGGTCAACATCGACACCGACATCCGCCTGGCGATGACCGGGGCCATCCGCCGCTTCATGGCCGAGAATCCGTCCAAGTTCGATCCGCGCGAATACCTCAAACCCGCCCGCGAGGCCGCCAAGAAAATCTGCCTGGCGCGCTACGAGCAATTCGGCACCGCCGGCCACGCGTCGCGGATCAAGGCCGTGCCCCTGACGGATATGGCGCGCCGCTATGCGGCGGGCGAGCTCAAGCAAGTCGTCCAGTAAGCGCGTCTCGTCGCTCGCCCTGCCGCGCAAGGAACCAGGAACGCCATGAAGGCCCTGCATCAATCCACTCTCGAGTCGCTGCCCCTGGTCGGGCGCGGCAAGGTCCGCGACATGTATGCCGTGGGCGACGATCAATTGCTCATCGTGGCGTCGGACCGGATCTCGGCCTTCGACGTGATCCTGGATGACCCGGTGCCCGGCAAGGGCCGGGTGCTGACCGCCCTGACCGAGTTCTGGCTGGGGCGGCTCGCGCACATCATTCCCAACCACGCCACGGGCATTGCGCCCGAGGACGTGGTGGCCCCCCGGGAACGCGACCAGGTCGCCGGGCGCGCCATGGTGGTCAAGCGCCTCGAGCCCATCCTGGTCGAGGCGGTGGCGCGCGGCTATCTCATCGGCTCCGGCTGGAAGGACTACCAGGCCAGCGGCGCCGTCTGCGGCATCACGCTGCCGGCCGGCCTGCGCCAGGCCCAGCGCCTGCCGCGACCGATCTTCACGCCGGCGGCCAAGGCCGAGTTCGGCCTGCACGACGAGAATGTCGATTTCGACTACGTCGTGGCCCAGGTGGGGGGCACGTTGGCCGCCGAGTTGCGCCGCGTGACCCTCGAGCTGTACCAGGCGGCGGCCGAGTACGCCCGTGGGCGGGGCATCCTGATCGCCGACACCAAATTCGAGTTCGGGCTGGACGCGTCGGGCCGCCTGCATCTCATGGACGAGGTCTTGACGCCCGATTCATCGCGCTTCTGGCCCGAGGAAGGATATGCCGAGGGCATCAGCCCGCCGTCCTTCGACAAGCAGTATGTGCGCGACTGGCTCGAGACCCAGGACTGGGACAAGACCCCGCCGGCGCCGCGCCTGCCCGCCGAGGTCCTGCAGCGCACCGCCGACAAATACACTGAAGCCCTGGACCGCCTGACCCAGGGGGCGATATGAATGCGGAGGGCGCGCGCGTCGGCCTGATCATGGGCTCGTCCAGCGACTGGGACGTCATGCGCCATGCCGCCGCCGTGCTCGACGATTTCGGCGTTGCCTATGACGCCCGCGTCGTGTCGGCCCATCGCATGCCGCTTGACATGGTCGAGTACGGCGCGCGGGCGCATGAGCGCGGATTGCGCGCCATCATCGCGGGGGCGGGCGGTGCGGCCCACCTGCCCGGCATGATGGCCGCCCTCACGCCGGTGCCGGTGTTCGGCGTGCCGGTGCCCTCGCGCCACCTGCGCGGCGAGGATTCCCTGTTGTCCATCGTGCAGATGCCGCGCGGCGTGCCGGTGGCGACATTTGCCATCGGCGAGGCGGGGGCCGTGAACGCCGCCTTGCACGCGGTGGCCAACCTGGCCATGACGGACGCCGATCTGCTGCGCCGGCTGCGGGATTACCGTGCGCGCCAGACCGAGGCCGCGCGCGCCATGACCGTGCCGCCGGTGGAGGGCTGATGCCGGTCGCCGAACCGCCCGACGCCGTGCCGCTGCCGCCAGGCGCCTGGCTCGGTGTGCTGGGCGGCGGCCAGTTGGGCCGCATGTTCTGCCAGGCGGCCCAGGCCATGGGCTACCGCGTGGCCGTCCTGGATCCGGCCGCGTCCTGCCCGGCCGGGATGGTGGCCGACGAGCACATCCGCGCCGCCTATGACGACGCGGCGGCGCTCGATTGCCTGGCTCGACGTTGTGCCGCGGTGACCACGGAATTTGAAAACGTCCCGGCCGACAGCCTGCGCCGCCTGGCGCGCGGCTGCGTCGCCGCGCCCTCGGGCGATGCGGTGGCCGTGGCCCAGGACCGCTTGGCGGAAAAGTCCTACATCCGGGCGGCGGGCGTGCCGGTGGCCGCCCACGCGCCCATCCACTCGGTGGCCGACGTGGACGCCGGCCCTGACGCCCTGTTCCCGGGCATCCTCAAGACCGTCCGCTTCGGCTACGACGGCAAGGGCCAGGCCCGCGTGGCGTCGCGCGACGAGGCCCGCCGGGCCTTCGAGGCGCTGCGCGGCGTGCCCTGCGTCCTCGAGGCCCTGCAGCCGCTGGACTACGAGATTTCCGTCGTGGTGGCGCGCGACCTGCGCGGCCGCGTCGTCAGTTATCCGCCGTCGCGCAATAGCCATCGGGATGGCATTCTGGCGCTGGCGGTCGCCGACGGATCGGTGCCGCCCGCCGTCGCCGAACAGGCGCGTGTCCATGCCCTGTCGCTGGCGGACCACCTGGACTACCACGGCGTGCTGTGCGTGGAATTCTTCGTCCTGCGCGACGGCCGCGTGCTGGCCAACGAAATGGCCCCACGGCCCCACAACAGCGGCCACTACACCCAGGATGGCTGCCTGGTCAGCCAGTTCGAGCAGCAGGCGCGCATCCTGGCCGGGTTGCCGCTGGGGGCAACCGATATGCGATGTCCGGCCGCCATGCTCAATCTGCTGGGCGACCTGTGGTTCGACGAGCAGGGGCGGCGGCGGGAGCCTGACTGGGCGGGCGTGCTGGCGGTGCCCGGCACCCGCCTGCACCTGTACGCCAAATCCGAGGCGCGCCGCGCCCGCAAGATGGGTCACGTGAACATCCTCGGCGCGGATGCGCCGCAGTTGCAAGCGCGCATCGCCCGGGTGGCGGCCGTGCTGAGGCTGCCCGATGCCTGATCGGCGCCCGGAATCCGGGCCCTCGGCCGCGCCGTGCCCGGACGAGGGCCCGGCCGAGGCCAGCCCCGCCCAGATCCTCGAGGCCGCCCAGCGCCTGGCGCAGGGCCGGCTGGTGGCCTTCCCGACGGAAACCGTGTATGGCCTGGGCGCCGATGCGGAAAACCCCGTGGCCGTCGAGCGGATCTATGCCGCCAAGCGGCGGCCCGCCGGCCATCCCATCATCGTCCACCTGGCGCCGGACACCGACCCGGGTTACTGGGCGGCGTCGGTTCCGCCCCAGGCCCGGCAATTGATGGCGGCTTTCTGGCCGGGGCCGCTGACCCTGATCCTGCCGCGTGCCGATCGCATTCCGGACGCAGTCAGCGGCGGGCAGGACAGCATCGGCCTGCGCTGCCCGTCGCATCCGGTGGCGCAGCGCCTGCTGCATGCCTTCGCCCTCCTCAAGCCGCACGGCTGCGGCGGGGTGGCGGCGCCATCCGCCAATCAGTTCGGCCAGGTCTCGCCCACCCGCGCGGATCACGTGCGCGGCGAATTCCCCGACCTCGACGCGCAGGCGCTGATGATCCTCGAGGGGGGCGCCGCCGAGGTCGGCATCGAATCCACCATCCTGGATTTGTCCCGGCTCGAGCAGGGCGTCGGTCCCGTGCTGCTGCGGCCCGGGCAGGTGTCGGCCGCGCAGATCGCCGAGGTGCTGGGCGTGAGGCCGGCCCTGCCCGATGCGGCGGCCCCCCGGGTGTCGGGATCGCTCAAGGCGCACTATGCGCCGCGCACGCCGCTCGCCCTGATGGGCGGCGACGCGCTGTCCGACTGGCTGCGTGCAGGCCGGGGCGGCGCGCGCGTGGCCGCCGTCGTGTTCGAGGGCGGCGAGCGGCCGGCATGGCCCGGGGTGGAGTGGGTGGTCGCGCCCGCCGACCCGCGCGCCTATGCCCGGGACCTCTATGCGCTCCTGCGCCGGCTGGATGGTCGGGGCTATGACGCGATCGTGCTCGAGCGTCCGCCGTCGGGCCCGGCCTGGCAGGCGGTCAACGACCGGATCGGGCGCGCGGCGGCGACTTTCCAGGGCCTGGGGATCGGGCGCCGGCCGTGAACGGTTAAACTGCAAGACTGCCCAATCATTGATTGATCCGGATTATTGTCATGAAGTTCAAGGATTTCAAAGTCGGCATGGTCATCAGCCATCCTCCCATCGAGGTGGACGAGGCGGAAATGCTGGCTTTCGCCAAGGCCTACGATCCCCAGTGGTTCCACGTCGATCCCGAGCGTGCCCGCAAGGGTCGTTGGGGCGGGCTGATCGCCAGCGGCTGGATGACCTGCGGCCTGGCGATGCGCATGGCGGCGCAGGCCGCGCTCGAGGGCTCCGAATCCTTTGGCTCGCCCGGGCTCGAGCGCTTGCGCTGGATGGCGCCGGTGCGACCCGGTGACTGGCTGCGGCTCGAGGCCACGGTCGATGCCTTGCGCGTATCCGCCAGCCGGGACGATCTGGGCATCATGCGTTGGACCTGGCGGGTCTACAACCAGGACGATGTCCAGGTATTCGAGGGCGAGGCGACCAATCTGTTCGAGCTGGAAGTCGACTAGTGGGATACTAGTGTCCCACTAGTCAACCGCGGCGCGCCGCGTTTCCGGACTGGGCCGGGCGCGCGACCGGGCGGGCATCAAGGAGCTCGCATGACAACTTTCCGGTGTGCAATGGGCAGGCGCTTCGCGGCGCTACTGGTCGGCGGCCTGTTTTGCGCGGGCGCGCTCGCCGCCGCCGGCCACGAGCATCTCAACCCCGAAGCCGCCAGCGGCCGCATGGCGCGCGCGGCGGCCTACGCCAGCCACTACATGGCGAGCACCGCCAATCCGTGGGCGACGCGGGCGGCGGCCGACATCCTGGCGCGCGGTGGCGCCGCCGCCGATGCGGCGATCGCCGCGCAGATGGTCCTCAATCTGGTCGAGCCGCAGTCCTCCGGTATCGGCGGTGGCGCCTTTATCGTGGCCTTCGATCCACGCGATGGCGGGGTGCTCACCTACGATGGCAGGGAAACCGCCCCGGCCGCGGCGCGCGCCGGGCGCTTCCTGCGCGCGGGCGAGCCCATGGATTTCCACGAGGCGGTCAACAGCGGCCGCTCGGTAGGGGTGCCGGGCGTGCTGCGCGCCCTGTGGCGGCTGCACCAGGCCCAGGGTCGCCTGCCGTGGGCCGAGCTGTTCCAGCCGGCGATCCACCTGGCGCGCGCGGGTTTTCCGGTGTCGCCGCGCCTGCATGCCCTGCTGGCGGGCGACCGGGATTTGCCCCGCCAGGCCGCGGCGGCGCGCTATTTCTACGGTCCGGACGGCAGGCCCTGGCCGGTCGGGCACGTGCTGCGCAATCCCGCGCTGGCTGACACCTTGGCGCGGATTGCGCGCGAGGGGCCGGATGCGTTCTATGAGGGGCCGATCGCGCGCGACATTGTCGCCGCCGTGGCCGCGCACCCCGTGCCGGGCGATCTGTCGCTCGAGGACTTGCGCGATTACCGCGCCCTCGAGCGCGCGCCGGTGTGCATGCCGTACCGCGTCTACCGCCTGTGCGGCGCGCCGCCGCCCAGTTCCGGCCCCCTGGCGGTGCTGCAAATCCTCGGCATCCTGGCGCACACCCCGATCGCGCGGGCCGCGCCCGAGTCCCCGCAGGCCGCGCACTGGTTCGCCGAGGCCGGCCGCCTGGCGTACGCCGATCGCGACGCCTACGTGGCCGATCCCGCCTTTGTCGAGGTGCCGGTGGCCGGCATGCTCGATCCCGCCTACCTGGCCGCCCGCGCCGCGCTGATCCGGCCGGGCCGGAGCATGGGCCGTGCCGAAGCGGGCGTGCCGCCCGCCGCGCCACCGCGTCCGGGCGCCGGCCGGGGCCTCGAACCGCCGTCCACCACCCAGGTCTCGATCATCGATGCATGGGGCGGTGCGGTGTCGATGACCAGCTCCATCGAGGGGGCCTTCGGCAGCAAACTCCTCGTGCGCGGCTTCCTGCTGAACAATCAGTTGACCGATTTTTCGTTCCTGGCCCAGGACGCGCGGGGCCGGCCGATCGCCAACCGCGTCGAGGCCGGCAAGCGGCCGCGCAGCTCGATGGCGCCCATGCTGGCGTTGCGCGACGGGCGCGTGGCCCTGGCGATCGGTTCGCCGGGCGGCAGCGCCATCATCAATTACGTGGCCCAGACCCTGGTGGGCGTGTTCGATTGGGGGTTGGGCCTCCAGCAGGCCATCGATCTGCCGCATGTCGGCAGCCGCAACCAGGCCACCGAGCTCGAGGCTGGCACGCCGGCCGAGGCGCTGGCCGGGCCCCTGCGCGCCCTGGGCCACGAGGTCCGGGTAGGTGAGTTCCCGAGCGGCCTGCAAGGCGTCCAGCGCCTGCCCGACGGTCGTTTGCTGGGCGCCGCCGACCCGCGCCGCGAGGGGCTGGCCCTGGGGGGCTGAAGTAGGGGTACGATTAAAAGAAATAAATTCTACTAATAACTTAAAAATAGAAATTAAAATCTAGTACTGGATTACGAACTAGCATGTGGTTTTGATTTAATGGGTCTTGTGATAGTATCGCTCCACTCAGATCGAGAAATTGGAATGTAAATGTCATCTTCATCTCATGGTGCCCCGAGCCGGGTTGGCTCGGCGGCGACTCAACTGACACGACTGGGTCGCGGCCAGGAGAGTTCTCTCCTCTATGTCAATCCGCCTGTGGTTCGCGGAACGACCGTTCTGGCGGATTCCCTGGCGCAATGGCGCCAGCGCGCCGGCTTGCGCTCGAGCGACAAGCCCCAGGCGAATTACGGTCGCTTTGGGACGCCGACGACTGCCGCGTTCGAGTCGGCCATCGCCGAGTTGGACCAGGCCTACAGGGCATTGTGTTTTCCTTCTGGCTTGGCGGCCTGCACGCATGCGCTCCTGTCCGTGTGCTCGCCGGGCACGCACGTCCTGATCAGTGAGTTCGCCTATTGGCCGCTACGGGAATTTGCCGAAAATACCCTGAGGCGCCTCGGTATCGAGGTGGAGTTTTTTCCCGAACTGGATGCCGATGGAGTGGCCGCGCGCTTTCGCAGCGACACCTGCGCGGTGTATCTCGAGTCGCCGGGTTCCATTACGTTCGAGATCAGCGATGTGGGCCATATCGCGGCGCGCGCGCACGAGCGTGGCATCTGGGTGCTGATGGACAATACGTGGGCCACCTCCTTGCTGTTTAAACCACTTGCGCACGGGGTCGACATCGCCATCCAGTCCGCCAGCAAGTACATCGGGGGGCATTCCGATTGCATCCTGGGCGTGGCCTCGTGCAATCAGAACGCCTGGGAGCTGTTGGCCAGTTCCGTCACACGCTTTGGGCAGACGGCGTCTCCGGACGATCTGTATCAAGGCCTGCGGGGCCTGCGCACGCTGGGAGTGCGTTTGCGTGAGCATGGCGACTCGGCCCTGGCGCTGGCAATCTGGCTCGAGCAGCAACCCGAGGTCGCTGTCGTGTGCTCACCCGGTTTGGCATCCCATCCGGGGCACGCGCTTTTCAATCGCCTGTTCGGCGGTGTGTCCGGCTTGTTCTCTTTTGTATTCAGGCCCACAAGCGAGCAGCGCTTGACGGCTTTCTTTGATACGCTGCGCGTTTTCGGCATTGGCCTGTCGTGGGGGGGGTACGAGAGCTTGGTGGTGCCCCTGGCGGCCCGGCCGGATTCAGAATTGCCGCGGGCTGCCAGCGGCGGGCAGCTCGTGCGCGTCCATGCGGGGCTTGAGTGCACCGACGATCTGATCCAGGATATGGAGCGCGCCTTTACCGCCATGCGCGGCGTGTCCGCCGTGCCAGAGAAAATAGCCCAGAGTTCCTAAGCCATGAAAGATACCGAGATTCTAGATTTGTATCCGACCCACTATGCGCAGGCGCGCGCCCGTTTTCTGGCGGCGGCCCAAGCGGCGGATGCGACACTGTACACGCAGGTTCTGCCGGATCAGGTGGGGCCCGCCAACGAGGGGTTGGCGCTGGACGCGGCCTATGTGGGGGCCGCCGACGCCTCGCGCGTTCTCGTGATGCTCGCCGGCACGCATGGCTCCGAGGCTTACGCGGCCTCCCCGCTGATGGTGGCATTCCTGCAGGCGCAAAAGCAGGTGGAGCTGGCTGGCGACGTGGGCGTTCTTCTGGTGCATGCGGTCAACCCCTATGGCTTTGCCCACATGCTGCGCACCAACGAAAATAACGTCGACTTGAATCGCAATTTCATTGATTTTTCAAGCCCGGTGCCTGGCAATCAAGGGTATCGGGCCATCCACCCGCTGATCTGTTCGGGGGATCATACCGAACACGGCAAGGCGGCCGCACGGGCGGCGCTCGATGCGTGGATTGAAGAAAATGGGCAGGCGGCCTTTTTCAATGCCATTTTTGCGGGTCAGTACGAGGTGCCCGACGGCTTGATCTATGGGGGCCAAGAGCGCCAATGGTCCAATCATGCGCTGCAAAACGTGGCGGATCGTTTTCTCGGCCATGCCCGACGGATCGGCTTCATCGACTGGCATACGGGCCTGGGGGAATACGGCCAATCCTTCTTCCTGTGCTTCAACGAGCCGGGCAGTCCCGAGTGGGAGCATTGCTGCGCCTGGTGGGGGCGTGACGCCATCGAGAACAAGGGCGGATTCGGCGGCGCGCCCAGGCCCCGCTATTCGGGGCTTGTTTTCCAGGGAATGCGCGAATTTTGCGCCCAGGCGGAATTTTCAGGCGCGGTGATCGAGTTCGGCACCACGCCGCCCGAGGCCACCATTGCGGGCCTGCAGCTCGATCATCGCTTGCGATTTGATACCATGCTAGAGCAGGAACAGCGGGCCGTGCTGCACGAGCAGGCCATGGCTTCTTTTTGTCCTCGAGACCCGCAGTGGCGTCTCGATGTCATGCGTGAAGGGCTGTGGATTGTCGGTCGGGCGCTCGACGGGCTGCGCGCTTAGCATTCTCATCCCTACGTCGGAGCTTTCTTCATGCTGACAACCCTCGATCATTTCATGTATGCCGGCACCAGCCTGGACGACATGGCCACCGGGTTTACCGCGCTGACGGGCATCGTGCCCGAGCAGGGGGGGCGGCACCCGACACTGGGCACCCATAATTGTCTGGTCGGGGCGGGGTCATCCACCTACCTTGAACTCATCGCCCCCGACCCTGCGTCCGACGTGCGCAGCCCGATGCGCGACGGGATGGAGGCTTTGCCGCGTCCCCAATTGCATCGATTCATCATGCGCTGCGCGTCCGCCGATTTTCCGGCGCTGGCCGAGGCGTACCGCCGGTCGGGCATCGAGGCGCCTGTTCATGATCTGGAACGCCTCACGCAGGATGGCCAGATCCTTCGGTGGCGCCTGATGATTCCGGAGGCCAATTCGTACGGCCTGTTTGCACCGCTTTTCATCGATTGGCTCGATACGCCCCATCCCACTGGGCGCCTGACTCCGGACGCCACGGTGCTGGCCTGCGAAGCGGGCCATCCGCAGGCGGATCGACTCGCCTTGCTTTGGCGAGACCTGGGCGTGGAGATTCCTTTGCGAGCGGCGGACGCGCCCTATATGCATGTGCGGCTGGGAACACCCAGAGGCGAAGTTGCCATGACATCCGGGTTTCTATAGATCCTCCGGCGCACCTGTTTTCCACTAGAGAGACGAGAAACCTACAAACGCACGACACAGGAGACACCATGAATCCAATCCCCAATATGCTTCGCACCGCCGCCTTGGCGGCAACCTTGTTCTCCGTGGCCACGGCATTGCAGGCCGAGCCGCTGAAAACCGTTCGCATCGGCTATCCGCCGGCCTGGTCCGCGGTCGAGGCGGCCATTCCCTTTGGCGATACGCTGGGCTTCTTCAAAGAGGAAGGCATCGCACTCGAATACGTCTCAGTCCAGGGCACGGCCATCCTGCTCCCGCAGGTCGCCAACGGCTCGGTCGAGTTCGGCATCATGACGCCGGACCTGGCCATTATCGCGGCATCCAAGGGCGAGCCCTTTCCCGTCAAATTCTTCTACAATTTTTATCCCCGCAACATCTTTGAGTTCACAGTTCTCGAGAACAGCCCGATCAAGTCCCTGGCGGATCTCAAGGGCAAGACAATCGGGGTGGGCGCATTGAGCTGGGGCAATCTGCCGATGTCGCGCCTGATGCTGAGCGACGTGGGCGTGACGTGGATGAAGGATGTGAAAGTCCTGCCGGTGGGCGTTGGCCCTGCCGCCTGGGAACGTCTGAAGTCGAGCAGCGTGGATGCGCTTAACCTGCCGGCGACACAGAACGTCATGATGGAGCAGGCGGGCACGCCGATCCGGCGCCTCGAGCTTCCCGAGGAATTCCGCAAGGTGTTCTCCAACGGTATCGCCACCAGCAATGAACTGATCCAGAGCAATCCCGAACTGGTGGCCGGGATGAGCCGCGCCGTCAGCAAATCCATCGCGGCTTGCATGGCTGCGACCGAGAATTGTGTCCGTTCCTACTGGAAGATCGACCCCAGCTCCAAACCCACCGCGGACAACGAGGCGCAATGGGTGCGTACTTTTGTGGCGGTCAACCAGGGTACCTACACGATCGGCGAATTGGCCTCCCTGGAGGGCAAGCACGGTGTTTATACGGAATCCGATTGGAAAAATATCGTCCAGAAAATGAAGGACGGCGAACAGATCAAATCCGCGGATTTTGATATCTCGGCCCTTTATACGGATCGCTTCGCAAAGGATTCCAACGATTTTGACATCGAGGCTGTGCGCGCCGCAGCGAATGCCGCGCAGCCATGAACGCCCCCTTGCCGCACGAACTCCAATTGGCTAAAAGCATGCTGTTGAACTTGCGCGACATCAGCGTGAGCTACCCGAGCCGCAGGGGGCCCGTGCTGGCGCTGGACAAGCTCAACCTGAGCGTCCAGCCCTCATCCTTCGTATCGGTCCTGGGGCCATCGGGCTGCGGCAAGTCCACGCTGGTCCGCCTGGTCTCCGGTTTGCAAAAACCGACCACCGGCGCCGTCGAGTTCGATGGCGTGTCGGCGGTGGGCGCCCGTGATGATGTCGGGGTGGCGTTTCAGCAGGCGGCGCTATTGCCTTGGAAAACGGCACTCGAGAATGTGCTGCTGCCGATTCGGCTGACCGGGCAATCCGTCCGGTCGGCTTCCGAGCGTGCGCGCTCTTTGCTGGATCTGGTCGGTTTGTCGGGTTTCCATGATCGCTACCCGTTTGAATTGTCGGGGGGGATGCAGCAGCGCGTTTCGCTGGCGCGCTCCTTGATCCGGGATCCATCCATTCTCGTCATGGATGAGCCGTTCTCGGCGCTGGACGCGATGACGCGTGAAAACATGATGATCGAGCTGCAGCGCATCTGGCTGGATACGCGCCCCTCGGTGCTGTTCATCACGCACTCTATCCAGGAGGCGGTCTTTCTTTCAGACCGAGTCGTGGTGATGAGCGGACGGCCCGGCAAGGTCATTGCCGACGTGCCGGTCGACCTGCCCCGGCCCCGCGATGTGCAGACCCTTGCGCATCCTCGCTTTGTCGAACTGTCGAATCAGTTGCGCGATCTGTTCAACACAGAGACTTGACCATGAGGGATGCTCTCCATCTTCGGCAGCCGCGTGCGGTGATCAAGGGGGACGTGGTGCGCCGAGCGTCGACCTTTTTAGCGGGGTTTGCGCTTCGCCTGGCCCCGATCGGCCTCCTGGCCCTCATCTGGCATGGCCTCGTGCAGGGTTTCGATATTCCCAGCCGTCTCATGCCGGGCCCCCTCGAGGTCGCCGGGCGCATCTATACCGGGCTCTTCGTGGATGCCGATCTCTGGCTCCATCTGTGGCTGACATTCAAGAGCACGTTCGCGGGGTTTGCATTGGGATCGGTGCTGGCCATCGCGCTTGGCAGCGTGCTGGCCATGAACCGCAAGCTCGAGCTGCTGGTCTATCCGCTGGTTGTGCTGATACAGGCGGTCCCCAAGGTGGCCATCGCACCGCTCGTTCTGCTTTGGCTGGGCTTCGACGCGCGCAGCACGATCACGCTGGTCGCCCTGATCTGTTTCTTTCCCGCCTTCGTCGGCGCATTCGTGGGCGTCCGATCGACACCCGCCGTGCTTCTCGACCTTTTTCAGACCCTGAAGGCATCCGGTTTGAAAACCTATCTGCATTGCAGCCTGCCCAACGCGGCCGGTTCAATTGCCGCGGGCCTGCAGGTGGGCTGGGGATTTGCGCTGGTGGGTTGCGTGGTGATGGAATTCATCATGGGCATGGGGGGGGCCGGGTTCTTGATCGACAACTCGGCCAACGCGCTCGATACCGTGACCGCTGTGGCGGCGATGGTGCTGTTGGGGGTGCTGGGGTATATCGGCGGCGGTGTGCTGTCCGGGATCCGCAGGCGCATCGTCTTCTGGGAGGGGGATCGGCCGCAATGACTCATGATCAGTTCATTCCCGGCTGGATGCGTGTGGCTTTGCCCGCCATTGGCTTGGCGCTGCTCTTTGCGGCATGGCAGGGCTTGGCCGAGTTCGTCGTGTCGGACTCGAGGCTGCTGCCCACGCCGATGCAGGTCGGAAACAATCTATACGCCTGGATATCGAGCGGCGGTTTCATGCCGCATCTCGTGGCGACGGTCTATGGGTCCCTGGGAGGGCTCGCCATCGGTGCGGGACTGGGCTTCGTGAGCGGCGTGATCGTTGGCGAAGTGCGCCTGCTGGATCGCGCGGTGTATCCCATGGCGCTGGCCTTGCAGGCCATGCCCATCGTGGCCATTGCGCCTCTGGTCATCGTGTGGTTTGGTATCGGCCTGGCCTCAAAGATGGCCTTGGTGGCGGTGGGCACGTTTTTTGTCATGTTCATCCATACCGTCGCAGGCATGCATGCGGCGCCGGCGGAGCTGCTCGACATGGGGCGCGCCTTTGGCGGAAACCGCTGGCGCGTCGCGTTCACCATCAAGATCCGGGCATCCCTTGACTATGTCTTCAGCGGGCTCGAGGTCTGTGCGGCCCTGAGCTTCATTCTGTGCGTGGTCGGCGAATTCCTTGCGGCCATCGCCGGGCTGGGCTATTACCTGCGCGCAGCCTCGTACGACATCGATGCGAGTTCGATGTTTGCCGCCGTGCTTGTGCTGGCGGCGCTGGCCTCGCTGCTCGCACTCGTGGTGCGCCTGGCGCATCAACGCGTTGTGTTCTGGAAATACCGTAAAAACTGATGGTGCGATTGCACTCGACAAGGAGTTTCGAATGACCGTTTCATCCAATGCGCCTGTGACCCGTGAAGTCCTGCAATCCTGGGCCGACGCATCGCCCTTCATACGCCATTGCCGGATGGAGGTCTGCGAGGTGGATGCAAGCAAAGGGTACGTAGAAATGAAAATGCCCATGTTGCCCGAGCTGGCGCGCGATACGGCCGGCAAGCAATTCCATGGGGGTCCCGTGGCCTCGTTCATCGATACAGCGGGGGATTTTGCCGTTGCGCTCATGGTGGGGGGCGGCGTGCCCACGATCAATTTCCGTGTCGATTACCTCCGTCCATCCGGTGGCGAGTACCTGGTGGCGCGCGCCACAGTCCGGCGGGCGGGCCGCACCGTGGGTGTGGCGGATGTCGATATCTTTGACGACCAGGGGCGTCTGACCGCAGTGGGCCGAGGCTGCTACAGCACGCAGATTGGTTGAGGATGGTCATGAGCAACGTTCCCTTTCCGACGGGCCCCAACCTCGGGGGCATGATCGCACCGCAGGTCGAGGCCGCTCAGCCGTGGCTGATCGAGGTTGCGAGCGATGGGGCCGAGCGCGTTTTTGACTTTGGCGATCTGCATCGCGCGGCGGCGGGCGTCGCGCTGGCCCTGAGGGCCCGCGGCCTGGCTCCGAATGCGCGTGTCGGGATCATAGGCTTGAACTGCGCCGAGTATCTGCTGAGCTACTACGGGATCATGCAGGCGGGGCTCTGTGCGGTGCCGATCGGCTACAAGCTGGCGCAGGACACGGTGGAGCACATCGTGGAGGATGCCGAGGTCGAACTGCTGTATGCCGATGCCGCTTGGGCCGAGCGGCTCGAGGGAAAAGTCCCCGTGCTGCCCCTGGATGATCGGGCCGCGTGGTGGGCACATCTCCATCAGGGACCGTTCGACATTGCGCAGGTCCAGGCACGGGATCCGGCGACCATCCTCTATACCTCCGGCTCTACCGGAACGCCTAAAGGGGTGCCGCTGACGCATGGCGCTTATATCTGGACGCTGGATCGGGTGTCGGTCAATGGCGGCGAGTTCATTCGCCGCACGGCCGCCCGGGTGATCACCGCGGCGCCGTTGTCCCACATGAATGCGCTCTTCCTGGCCAAGACGGTGACGGCGTATGGCGGCACTCTCGTGCTGATGACGCATTTCGATGCGCGCGCATTTCTCGAAAGCTGCATGCGGCATCGCTGTGCCGTCGTCACCGCGGTGCCAACCATGCTGGCTCTCTGCGCCCGTGAAACGGCAACGATCGCGCGGCTGGACCTGGGGGCGGTGCAAAGCGTGGCGGTCGGATCCGCACCGCTCACGGGCGCCTTGTGCGAGCAAATCGCTGCGATATTCCCCCATGCGACCGTGCAGAACGGCTGGGGAACGACGGAAACAGGCCCAGCCGTCTTTGGGCCGCATCCCGAGGGCATCGACAGGCCGCCCCTGTCGCTGGGCTATCCGCTCCAAGGGGTCGAGGTGCGGCTCGAGGGCGGGACCGGGGATGAGGGTGAGCTTTATGTCCGCAACGGGGCCATCATGCCCGGCTACCTGAACCGTGACGACGAGACTCGGAAGCGCCTCAAGGATGGCTGGTACCGGACGGGCGACGTCATGCGCCGAGACGCGCACGGTTTCTTTTATTTTGTGGGCCGGACCGACGACATGTTCGTTTGCGGCGGAGAAAACATGTACCCCGGCGAGATAGAGCTTTTGCTGGAAAAGCATCCCGGCGTGGCACAGGCCGCGGTGGTGCCCGTCCCCGATCAGATCAAGGGCCAGGTGCCGGCTGCATTCATCGTGCGGCGGCCGGGGAGCACCGTCAGCGGGGACGACCTCAAGCAGTTCGCCTTGAGCAATGGCCCGGCTTACCAATACCCTCGTTTTATATGCTTCATCGACGAGATGCCGCTGTCAGCGGCAAACAAGATCGATAAAAAACACATCCAACAGATGGCGGGCGGCTTGAGCCGCTGATCTCCGCCCGATGTTCCGTCCGACGACCCCTCATCACTGGACGCCAGGCGCCCGGTCACTTTATTAGGTTGAAAGCATGAAAGCTCAAGTCATTCGTTCCCATGGCACCATCGACCAGATCACCTATGAGGAAAACTGGCCGACCCCCGAGCCCGAGGACGGCCATGTCGTGATCCGCGTCAAGGCGTGTTCTCTAAATTATCACGATCTCTTCACCCTGAAGGGCATGCCCGGCATCAAGGTGCCGATGCCGATCATCATGGGGATCGACATGGCGGGCATTGTCGCGGCGGTTGGTCCCAATTGCGGCGCCTGGAAGGAAGGCGACCGCGTGATGGTCGATCCGCTGCTGCGGGAACGCTACAGCTTGCTGGGTGAGACGCTCGATGGCGGCCTGGCCGAGTTCTGCAAGGTGCCGGCCGATCAATTGATCTCGCTGCCCGAGAACGTCGGCTTTGAGCAGGCAGCCGCTTTGCCGGTGGCCTATGGCACCGCCTACCGTATGATGGTCACGCGCGGCGGCATGCGGCTGGACGGCAGCGCGGCGGGGGAAAAGGTCTTTATCCTGGGAGCCTCGGGCGGCGTCGGCACCTGCTGCGTGCAGTTGGCAAAGCTCAGCGGCGCCGAGGTCATCGTGGCCGCCTCCAGCCAGGAAAAGCTCGAGAGTCTCAAGGCTTTGGGCGCGGACCACGGCATTAACTATCGGGACGAGGATTTCATGAAGGCGCTGCACGGCATCGCCGGCAAGCCGCGCATCTGGGGCGAAGGCGGCGTCGATACTATCGTCAATTTCACGGGTGGCGACACCTGGGTGCCGTCGATCAAGAGCCTGCGCAAGGGCGGCAGCCTGCTGACCTGCGGGGCGACGGCGGGTTTCGACCCCAAGACCGATATGCGTTACATCTGGACCTTCGAACTCAATATCATAGGCTCCAACGGGTGGCTGCGCGAAGACCTGCACTCGCTGCTTGAGTTGGTTCAGCAAGGACAGCTCAATCCGCCGGTCGACATGCGCTTTGCGCTGGCGGACGCGCCCAAGGCTTTCCAGGCGCTCGAGGATCGCCAGGCCTTTGGCAAGCTCATCATCGTTCCCTAAGGACGGACAGCCATGGCCCCCCTCGAAGGAAAAACCGCGCTTGTGACCGGCGCAAGCCAGGGCATTGGCCGCGCGATCGCCCGCAAGCTGGCGGGCAAGGGTGCGTTTGTCGTGGTCCATGGGAATCGTTCCGTCGAGGCGGCCGATGCGCTGGTGCTCGAGATCGAGTCCGCTGGCGGCGGCGGCGCCGTGCTGCAAGCGGATCTCTCGCACAAGGATGGGCCCGCCCACTTGTGCGACATGCTGGAGGAGCTGCTGCGAGCGCGTTTCGGCGATCCGGGCCTGGATATCCTGGTCAACAATGCCGGTGCGCTCAAGCGTGAACCGATCGAAACCGTCACGCCGGAACAGTTCGACCTGACGCTGGCCGTCAACCTGAGGGCGCCCTTCTTTCTGATACAGCACCTCCTGCCCCGCTTGCGTGACCATGGGCGCATCATCAATGTGTCATCGATGAGTACCCGGGTGGCCTTTCCGACGATGGCTGCCTATGCGCCCGCCAAGGCGGGCCTGGAGGCGCTCACCCGTATACTGGCGGCACACCTCGGGGGGCGGGGGATCACGGTGAATGCGGTCTGCCCCGGTCTGACGGATACCGGCATGAATCCCCTGGAAGCAGGTTCGGAGGCGGCCAGGCTGGCGATCTCCAGCATCGCCTTGGGCCGGCTTGGGCGGCCCGACGATATTGCGGAGGTCATTGCCTTCCTGGCCGGTGACGAAGCGCGTTGGGTGACTGCACAGTGCATCGAGGTCAGCGGCGGCCAACGCATTTGATTATTTTGATCAATGATCCTCCCGGGCGCGCCAAGCCGGATGGGCCCGGGCAATGGATCGAGGATGGTGCCAATTGGACGGAATTGATCGTCATATCCTAGCGGTGCTGCAGGAGGACGCCGATTTGGCTGTCAGCGAGGTGGCAGCCAGGGTCGGCTTGTCCAGTACGCCATGCTGGAAACGGATACAAAAGCTCAAGGATGACCGCGTCATCCAGAAACAGGTGGTGCTGTGCGACCCCGATTTGCTGGACTTGAGCACCACGGTCTTTGTGAGAATATCCACGAATCAGCACAATGAGGCCTGGCTGCAGCAATTCACCCGCGCGGTCCAGGACATTCCTGAAATAGTGGAAGCCTATCGGTTGAGCGGCGACGTGGATTATCTCTTGCGAATTGTCGCTCGGGACATACAGGGATACGACTCAGTCTACAAACGGCTGATTCAAGCCTGCGAGCTGCACGATGTCAGCGCTAGTTTTGCAATGGAGAGAATAAAGTACTCCACGGCGCTTCCAATTGAACTCGAGGACGAATCGGCCACCCCGCAGCATCGCGGCATGCGCAAGTCGAAATAGCGGCTTTCATTGCAGTGTCCGCGCTAGCGGAACACGACCGTGCGCCCGCCGTGGAGCAGGACGCGGTGCTCGACCTGCCAGCGCACCGCGCGCGAAAGCACCAGGGATTCCACGTCGCTGCCGATCCGGGTGAGGGCCTGGGCGTCCATCGAGTGATCGACGCGTTCGATGTCTTGCTCGATGATTGGGCCCTCGTCCAGATCCTGGGTGACATAGTGGGCGGTCGCGCCGATGATCTTGACCCCCCGGTCGTGCGCCTGATGGTAGGGGCGCGCACCCTTGAAGCTGGGCAGGAAGCTGTGGTGGATATTGATCGCGCGGCCTTCGAGCGCGCGGCACATGTCCTGGGTCAGGATCTGCATATAGCGCGCCAGCACCACCAGATCGACGCGCTCGCGCTCGGCCAGGTCCAGGATGCGTCGCTCCTGCGCGGCACGGGTCTCGGGGCTCACCGGCAGGTGATGGAACGGCACGCCGTGCGCCTGGGCCAGCGGCCCGAAATCCGGGTGGTTGGACACGACCCCCGCGATCTCGACCGGCAGTTGGCCGCTTTGCGTGCGAAACAGCAGGTCGTTCAAGCAGTGCCCCTGGCGGCTGACCAGGATCAGCAGGCGGGCCTTGCGGCGCTTGTCGTGGATCTCGAAGTGCATCGAAAAGCGCCGCGCCACGCCCTCGAAATCCCGCGCCAGCTCGTCGATCGCCGACTCGTGGGGCAGCGAGAAATGGATGCGCAGGAAAAACCGCTCGGTATCGCTGTCGCCGAACTGTTGTGAATGGATGATGTTGCCGTGCCGCGTCAGCAGCCAGCCCGAGACGTGATGGACGATCCCCATGCGGTCGGGGCAGGACAGGGTCAGGATGTATTCGCGCATTTCAGTTGCGTGACAGGGGCTCGCTCGCGGGGGTCAGGTCGAAATCGCCCGCATGGTAGATCAACGGCGCGATGAGCTGCCGCCAGCAGTGTTCGACCCGGCCGACCAGGATGGTATGGTCGCCCGCCGCGTGCCGTTGCGTGTTGTGGCATTCAAACCAGGCGGCGCAGCGGGGGTCGGCGAGCATCAGCGTGCCGTTGGGCGCGCGGTCCAGGTCCAGGCCGAGGAAACGCGCGGCCTGCGGGCCGTGCGAGAATCGCCGCGCGAGGTCGACCTGAGAGGCCGACAACACATGGATGACGTAGCGCTCGGCGCGCGTGAACGCCGGCAGCGACGAGGCGGCGTGCGTCAGGGTCCACAGCACCATGGGGGGCGCCAGCGACACCGAGCTGAACGAGCTGATGGTCAGGCCCAGCGGGGCGCCGGTGTCGGGGTGCTCGGCCGTGACCACGGTGACGCCGCTGGGGAAACGGCCCAGGGCGGACCGAAAGTACAGATCCGGAAAATCGGCGGAGGCGGGGGATGCGGGCATGGAGTCGATCAGGGCGCCAGGCGCCGCAGGACCCAGCCCTCGCCCTGGCGCGCATAGACCAGGCGGTCGTGCAGCCGCGAGGGGCGGCCCTGCCAGAACTCGATGGATTGCGGCGCCAGCCGGTAGCCTCCCCAGTGCGGTGGGCGGGCGGGGTCGTCCCCCAGGGATTGCGTGAGCTCGCGCATGCGCGCGGCCAGGGCCTCGTGGGTCGTCGGCCGGCTCTGCGCCGAGGCCCAGGCGCCGATGCGCGAGCCCAGCGGGCGGCTGCTGAAATAGGCGTCGGATTCCTCGGCGGCGACCCGCGCGACGCCGCCCTCGATGCGGACCTGGCGCTCGAGTTCGGGCCAGAAGAACAACAGGCTGGCGCAGGCGTTGGCCTCGAGCTCGAGGCCCTTGCGCGATTCGTAGTTGGTATAGAACACGAAGCCCTGCGCGTCGTAGCCCTTGAGCAGCACGATCCGCGCGGCGGGCCGGCCCTCGGGCGTGGCTGTCGCCAGGGCCATCGCCGTGGGCTCGCGCACCTCGCTGTGCAGGGCCTGCTCGAACCAGGTCCCGAACTGGGTGATGGGATCGGCGGCGGCGGAGGATTCCAGCAATTCGAACTTCTGGTAGGTCTGGCGGATATCGGCGATGGACATGTGGGGTTCCGGGGCGGTCAGCGCGGGTGCTCGGTGGAGGGGTGGCCGGCCGCGACGGCCCGCGCGATGGCGCGCAGCTTGCGGTCGTGGATGCCGGCGGCCTCGAGGGCGCGGGCGGTTTGCAGGACGTATTCGGTGCAGGGGCCATAGCGGCCATGGCCCTGGCGCACGATGGGCACGATCTGGTCCACCGACAGGCCCGGCACATAGCCGTCGTCGGCGCGGTTCATGGTGAACACCAGCGCCTGGAGGGGGCCTTGGGGAGTCTGGCAGCTCAGCCAGCGCGGAATATAGGCCCCGGTGGGCATCTCGCGCCACCACAGCGCGTCCATGATGGGCGGCACCTGGCCGGCGGCGATCCGATAGGCCCGGCCCTGGCATGAGCCGCCCATGTCCAGGCCGAACACCAGGCCGGGGGCCTCGGGCGTGCCCCGGTTCACGCGCGACCACAGGCACAGGGCGCGGTGATAGCCGTGGATGCGGCCCAGGCGGGATTCGACGTGATCGAACTCTGGGCGCCAGATCAGCGAGCCGTAGCCAAAGACCCATAGATCGCTGTGTCCGTCCCAGTGGCTCAGCGTGTGGTCGATCGACGCACGATGCGCGGCGGCGTCCAACAGCCTGAAGCTCCGGACGGTGGGCGGAGATCGGCGGGGGGACGACTTGGGGGCGTTCACGGGGGTTGGCAATCCGGGGGCTGCGGGAATCGTACCCCTATTGTAGAGGACTTGTCCGTTAAAATGGCCGCGATATCGGACACTCCCCCATGATCCCAGACCCTTCCCCAGCGGCGGCGGACGATGCCGCGCCCCCGATTTCCGCGCCTTGGCCGGACGCGCGCCCCTCGCCGGCCGACGCGGCCGGACCCGTCGACGCCGGGCGGCGCTTTGGCGGGATCGACCGGCTGTACGGCGCGGGCGCCCTCGAGGCGCTGGCGGGCCTGCACGTCGTGGTCGCCGGCATCGGCGGGGTCGGGACGTGGTGCGTCGAGGCCCTGGCGCGCTCCGGCGCCGGTGCCCTGACCCTGGTCGACCTGGACCACATCGCCGAGTCCAATATCAATCGCCAGGCCCATGCCCTGGGCAGCACCCTGGGCCGCTCCAAGGTCGAGGCCATGGCCGAACGCGTGGGCGACATCAATCCCGCCTGTGCCGTGCGCCTGATCGATGATTTCGTGGACGCCGACAACGTGGCCGGCATCCTGGCGGTCCGGCCGGGGCCGGGCATCCTCGTGGATTGCACCGATCAGGTGCCGGCCAAGGTGGCGATGGTCCTCGCGGCCCGGGCCGCGCACTGGCCGCTGATCGTGTGCGGCGGGGCCGGCGGCAAGACCGACCCGCTGGCCCTGCGCGCCGGCGACCTGTCCCAGGCCGTGCACGATGCCTTGCTGGGGCGCGTGCGCCAGGTGCTGCGCCAGCGCCACGGCTATCCCAAGGGCGGCGCGGCGGGCGGCAAGCCCAGCCGCCGGCCGGCCCGCATGGGGGTTTCGTGCCTGTGGTTCGACCAGCCGGCCGTGCTGCCGTCGGCCTGGCGCGGCGCCGACGGCGCGCCCGCCCCGGCCGAGGCGCCGCAGGGCCTGTCCTGCGCGGGTTACGGCTCGGCCGTCGCGGTCACGGCCGCCATGGGCATGGCCGCCGCCGACCGGGCACTGCGCCAGGGCCTGGCCCTGGCCGGGCTTTAGGCCTCGCCGACGCCGTCCGGACCCCGATCCCCGGGGGGGCCGTCCACCGTGTCCAGGCGGGCGTCCAGCCAGCCGCGCAGGGCGTTCGAGACCCGCAGCGCCGAGGCCGCGCGCAGGTCGGCCACCGACAACCGGGCCTCGCGCGCCAGACCGGCATCCAGCAGGGCCTGGCGCCGCACCCCCGGCAGCAGTCCGCTGGCCAGCGGCGGCGTCAGCCAGGCGCCGTCCTCGTCACGGATGTACACATTGCTGCGGCTGCCTTCGCACAGCTCACTGCGCGCGTTGCCGTAAATCACGTCGAACACCCCCGGATGCGTCGCCAGCCACGCCTCGTCCGCCGCGAACCAGGGCCGGTGCGTGGTCTTGTGCGCCAGCCAGAAGGCGTCCGCGTCCAGGGGCGCGGGTGCCAGCCGCAGGCGCACGGGCTGCGGGGTGTCGGGCAGCGGATCAGAGGCGATGCGGCTCGCGCCGTCGGGGCCCACCAGCAGGCGCAGACGGAAGACGCCGGTCGGAGCGGCCGCGCGGGCGTGTGCGATCCGGGCGTCCAGCGCGGGCAGGTCCAGGGGGTATCCCAGGGCCGCGGCCGAACGCGCGAGGCGCGCGCGGTGCCCCGGCCACAGGGCGATCGTGCCATCCTCCAGGCGCATGGTCTCGATCAGCTCGGGCGGTGCGCCGGGCGCGGGCACCCGCGCGGCCGTCATCCCGCGCCCTCCGGGAGGGCGGGGCGGCGCGCCATGCCCGCTTGCCGGGCCAGGAACTCGGCCAGGACGCGGCCGGTGTGGGTGGCGGCGGTCGCAAGGTGTTCGGGGCTGCCGTCGGCGACCAGCCGGCCGCCGTCCTCGCCGCCTTCCGGACCCAGGTCCAGAATCCAGTCCGCCTCGGCGATGATGTCCAGATTGTGCTCGATCACCACCACGGTATTGCCCGCGTCCACCAGCCGGTGCAGCACGTGGATCAGCTTTTCCACGTCGGCGGTCGACAGGCCCACCGTGGGCTCGTCCAGCACATACAGGGTGTGCGGCGCGCGCGAGGCGCGGCCGGTGCGCGTCAGCCCCTCGTCCAGGTGCGCCTTGGTCAGTTCGGTGACCAGCTTGATGCGCTGCGCCTCGCCGCCCGACAGCGTGGGCGAGGGCTGGCCCAGCGTCAGATAGCCCAGGCCCACGTCCTGCATCAGTCGCAGGGCGCGTGAAATCTTGCGGTGCGCGGCGAAATGGCCGACCGCCTCGTCCACCTCCATGCGCAGCAGATCGCCCGCGCTGCGCTCGCGCCAGCGCACGCCCAGGGTCTCTTGGTTGAAGCGCGCGCCGTGGCAGGCGTCGCAGGGCACCTTGACGTCGGGCAGGAAGCTCATCTCGATGGTGCGCATGCCCTGGCCCTCGCATTCCGGGCAGCGGCCCTCGCCCGTGTTGAACGAGAAGCGCGAGCTGGTCCAGCCCCGCATGCGCGCCTCGCGCGTGGCGGCAAACAGCTTGCGCACATCGTCCCAGAAGCCCACGTAGGTCGCCGGGCAGGAGCGCGGCGTCTTGCCGATCGGCGTCTGGTCCACCTCGAGCACCCGGTCGATCGCCTGCCATCCCGCGATCGAGGCGCAGCCGCGCCACGCGGGCGCCTTGCGGGCGGACACCGCGCGCGCCAGATTGTCCAGCAGCACATCGCGCGCCAGGGTCGATTTGCCCGAGCCCGAGACGCCGGTCACGACACTGAGCCGCCCCACGGGGATGCGCGCGTGCACCTGCCGCAGATTGTGCAGGCTCGCGTCGATGATTTCGATCATCGGCGTATGTGCCTCGATCGCGCGGCGCCCGGCCATCGGGTGGCGCAGCGGCTCGCGCAAGTAGCGGCCCGTGAGCGAGGCGGGGTTGCCCATGATGTCCTCGACGCTGCCCTGCGCCACCACCATGCCGCCGCGCACGCCCGCGCCCGGGCCGATATCGATGACGTGGCCCGCCCGGCGGATCGTGTCCTCGTCGTGCTCGACCACCACCAGGGTGTTGCCGTTGTCCTCCAGGCGCGCCAGGGCGTCGAGCAGAATGCGGTTGTCGCGCGGGTGCAGGCCGATCGTGGGCTCGTCCAGCACATAGCACACGCCTTGCAGGTTCGAGCCCAGTTGCGCGGCCAGGCGGATGCGTTGCGCCTCGCCGCCCGAGAGCGTGGGCGAGGCCCGGTCCAGCGCCAGGTAGCCCAGGCCGACGGATTCCATGAAATTCAGGCGGCTGCGAATCTCGGCGAGCACGTCGCGCGCGATCTCGGCCTCGCGGCCCCGCCCGCTGATGCCGAGGAAAAAGCGCTGGGCGTCGCTGACCGCCATCGAGGCCAGCTCGGCGATCGAGCGGTCGCGCCAGCGAAAGGCCAGCGCCACGCGGTTGAGGCGCTGGCCCTTGCAATGCGGGCAGGGCGCCAGTTCGTCGCCCGCCCATTCGTTCCAGGCGGTCTCCTCGCCGCTCTGATCCTCGGTGAAACCCTTGAGCTGCAGGCCGGTGCCGAAACAATGCGTGCACCAGCCGTGGCGCGAGTTGTAGGAAAACAGCCGGGGATCGGGCTCCGGGAAGCTGGTGCCGCAGCTCGGGCAGGCGCGCTTGATCGAAAAGGTCAGGGTTTTGGGCTGGGCCGCGAGGCCCGAGGCGCGGCGCGCGCCCAGGTCGCCGTTTCCGGCGGTCAGGCCGGTCAGCAGGCTGAAGCGCCCGCGGCCGAGGGCCAGGGCCTCGCGCACCGCCTCGCGCAGCGCCCCCTCGTCGCGCACGTCCACGACCAGATCGCGCACCGGCAGCTCGATCGTGTGCTCCCGATAGCGGTCGAGGCGCGGCCAGGGGGCCACCGGAATGAACTCGCCATCCACCCTCAGGTGCGTGTGGCCGTGCGACGCCGCCCATTTCGCGAGGTCGGTGTAGTAGCCCTTGCGCGCCACGACCAGGGGCGCCAGCAGGCCGATGTGCTGGTCCGCGTGGTCGCGCAGAATTTGCGCGACGATTTGTTCCGGGGTCTGGGGCTCGACCGCGACGTGGCAATCCGGGCACATCTGGGTGCCCAGCTTGACGTATAGCAGGCGCAGGAAATGATGGATCTCGGTCATCGTCGCCACGGTGGACTTGCGCCCGCCCCGGCTGGTGCGCTGCTCGATCGCCACCGTGGGCGGGATACCGTAGATCGCATCCACGTCCGGCTTGCCCGCGGGCTGGACGATGGCGCGCGCATAGGCGTTCAGGGACTCCAGGTAGCGGCGTTGTCCCTCGTTGAACAGGATGTCGAAGGCCAGGGTCGATTTGCCCGAACCCGAGACGCCGGTGATCACGGTGAAGGCGTCGCGCGGGATGTGCACGTCGATGCCCTTGAGGTTGTGCTCGCGGGCGTTGACGATGTGGATGTCGCGCGCGGGCTCGGCGCGCACGGCGGCGGCGTAGGCCGTGGGCGGCTCGGACAACAGGCCGCGGCGCGATTCCAGGTCGCGGACATAGTCCGCCAGGGCGCGGCCGGTATGCGTGTCGCCGCGCGCCATCAGCGCTTCCGGGGTGCCCTCGGCAACCAGCCGGCCGCCCTGGTCGCCGCCTTCGGGGCCGAGGTCGATCAGCCAGTCGGCGGCGCGGATCACATCCAGATTGTGCTCGATGATCAGCAGCGAGTGGCCCGCGGCCAGCAGCTTGCGGAAGGCGCGCATCAGGCGCGCGATGTCGTCGAAATGCAGGCCCGTGGTCGGCTCGTCGAACAGGAACAGGCTGCCCCGGGTGGCCAGGCGCTGCCGGGAGGTGTGGGTCTTTGCGGCCTGGGCCAGGTGGCCGGCGAGCTTCAGGCGCTGGGCCTCGCCGCCCGACAGCGTGGGCACGGGCTGGCCCAGGCGCAGGTACTCGAGGCCCACGTCGGCCAGCGGCGCCAGCGCCCATTGCACGTCGCGCAGGCCCTTGAAGAAATCCAGCGCCTCGCTGACCGTCATGTCCAGGACCTCGTCGATCGAGGCGTCGCGGCCCATGTGCTCGATGCGGACCTCGAGGATCTGCGGCCGGAAGCGCCGACCGTCGCAGTCCGGGCAGCGCAGGTACACGTCCGACAGGAATTGCATCTCGACATGCTCGAAGCCCGTGCCGCCGCAGCCCGGACAACGGCCGTCGCCGGTGTTGAAGCTGAAGGTACCCGCCGTGTAGCCGCGCTCGCGCGCCATGGGCGCGGCGGCGAACAGCTTGCGGATCGCGTCGAAGGCGCCGACATAGCTCGCCGGGTTCGAGCGCGCGGTCTTGCCGATCGGCGCCTGATCCACCAGCACGATATCGGCAAGCCGTTCGGCGCCCAGCAGGGCGTCGTGCGCGCCCGGCGCCTCGGTCGGCCGGCCCAACTGCTTGAGCATCGCCGGGTACAGCACATCCTGGACCAGCGTCGATTTGCCCGAGCCCGATACGCCCGTCAGGCACACCAGGCGGCCGAGGGGGATGGAGACCGAGAGGTTTTGCAGGTTGTTCGCCCGGACGCCTTGCAGGATCAGGCGTGGCGTGGCGTCGGCCACCGGCATGGGGCGCGGCGCCTCGATCCGCGCCTCGCCGCTCAGGTAGCGGCCCGTCAGCGTGTCCGAACGCGCCAGGGCCTCGGGCGTGCCGTCGAACATGATGCGCCCGCCGCGCTCGCCTGGCCCGGGGCCGATGTCCAGGACGCGGTCGGCGGCGACCATGACCTGCGGATCGTGCTCGACCACCACCAGCGTGTTGCCGTGCGTGCGCAGGCGGTGCATCACCTGCACGATGCGGTGGATGTCGCGCGGATGCAGGCCGATCGAGGGCTCGTCCAGCACGAACAAGGTGTTCACCAGCGAGGTGCCCAGCGCCGTCGTCAGGTTGATGCGCTGGACCTCGCCGCCCGACAAGGTGCGGCTCTGCCGGTCCAGCGACAGATAGCCCAGCCCCACATCGCAGAGGAAGCGCAGGCGCGTGCGAACCTCGTCGAGCAGTTGGCCCAGGGCCTCGTCGACCGCCTGGCCGAATTCGATGCGTTCGAAGCATTCACGCACGCGCTCGATGGGCAGGCGCATCAGGTCGTGCAGGCCCAGGCCGGGCAGGGCGTCGAGCTGCGCCGGCGTCCAGCGGGCGTGCACCGGCATGAAGCGCGGGTAGCCGGGTTGCGGCGAGGTATCGCGCCCCAGCCGCCAGAGCGTCGCGTCGGGCTTGAGGCGCGAGCCGCCGCAATGGGGGCAGGGGGTGTAGCTGCGATACTTGGACAGCAGCACGCGCACGTGCATCTTGTAGGCGCGCGACTCGAGCCAGTCGAAAAAGCGCTGGGCGCCGTACCACTGGTGCTTCCAGGCCGAGCGGCCTCCCTTCCAGTCGGGCGCGCCGCCGATCACCCAGTCGCGCTCGGCGGGCTCGAGCGCGCGCCAGGGCACGTCCAGGCGCACGCCGGCGCGCGGCGCGTACCGCTCCATTTCCTCTTGGCATTCCTTGTAGCTGGCGGTCTGCCAGGGCTTGATCGCGCCGTCGCGCAGGCTGCGTGACGGGTCCGGCACCACCAGGCCGTAGTCGATGCCCATCACCCGCCCGAAGCCCCGGCAGTGTTCGCAGGCGCCCAGGGGCGAGTTGAAGGAAAAGGTGCTGGGCAGCGGCGTGCTGTACTCGATGTCGCAGTGGGCGCAATGCAGGCCCGCACTGAAGCGCCAGTCCTCCTCGGCCTCGTCGAACTGGGCGTGCACCGTCACCCGCCCGTTGCCCTGCGCCAGCGCGGTCTCGAGGGCTTCGTCCACGCGCGAGGATTCGGCGTTGCCCAGGCGGAAACGGTCCTGGATCACATGCAGGATGCGCTTGGCCGGGATCGTCTTTGCGGCCTTGCCAGTGGCCTTGCGGCCGGGCGGCGGCGGAGGCGGAGGCGCGGGGTCCTCGGCGCGGTGAATGCGGGTGTAGCCCTGCTGCTCGAGAAAGCCGCGCACCTCGTCGTCGCTGAAATTCGCCGGCACCGCGACCGGGAACGTCACGATCAGGCGCGGGTCGCGGGCCGCGCAGCGCGCGGCGAGCCGACGGGCGATGCTCGCGGGCGTGTCGCGCTCGACCGGTCGTGCGCAGCCCGCGCAGTGCAGATGGCCCACGCGCGCGTAGAGCAGTTTCAGGTGGTCGTTGAGCTCGGTCATGGTGCCCACGGTGCTGCGCGAATTGCGCACCGGGTTCACCTGGTCGATGGCGATCGCGGGCAAAATCCCCTCGATGCGGTCGACCTGTGGTTTATCCATGCGGTCGAGGAACTGCCGCGCGTAGGGCGAAAAGGTCTCTACATAGCGGCGCTGGCCCTCGGCATAGAGGGTGTCGAAGGCGAGCGAACTCTTGCCCGATCCGGATACGCCGGTGATGACCAGCAGTTCCCCCGTGTTGATGGTGACATTGAGATTCTTGAGGTTGTTCTGGCGTGCGCCGACGATGCGGATGGGAGCGTTCATCGCGCCATCATAATCCGTTCCGGGCACCCCGGGCGCGCAGTCCGTGGCGCGCGCGAGGCCATGTCGACGACCCCGTGCCCGGCGGCCGGGCCGCTCCTTTGATCGAGGTCAGCATCCGTCCACGCGGTGGCGCGCGCGCGGCCCGCCACAGCCTTATCCTAGAGACATGACGCCGTCCGACCGGACCGCGCCCGTCTTTTCCTTGCCTGGAGCCCGCCATGATCCGCACCCTCGCCGTGACCCTGCTGAGCCTTGCCGGCTTCGCCGGCCTCTCGCCCGCCCTGGCCGCCGACTACGAGGTCGAGCCGCACCACACCTTCGTCACCTTCGAGGTGCTGCACAACGGCACCTCCACCACCCGTGGCCGGTTCGACGCCATCGAGGGCCGGGTATCCTTCGATCCGGCCGCCCGCAGCGGCCAGGCCGACATCCGCATCGACACCGCCTCGGTCGATAGCGGCTCCGATCCCTTCGACGAGCACCTGCGCGGCGCCGATTTCTTGCACATTGCCCAGTTTCCCGAGGCGCGCTTCCAGTCCACCGCCTTCGTCTTCGACGGCGAGCGCCTCGCCGCCGTCCGGGGGCGGCTGACCCTGCTGGGCGCCGCCCATGAGGTCGAGCTGCGCGCCGAGCGCTTCAATTGCTACCAGAACGCGCGCATCGGCCGCGAGGTCTGCGGCGGGGACTTCCAGGCCGAAATCCAGCGCAGCCAATGGGGCATGGGCTTCGGCCTGCCCGGCATTCCGGACGCCGTGCGCCTGGTCGTCCAGATCGAGGCGATCCGGCAGTAACGCCGCCGCCGGGCCTTGCGTCGAGGGCCCGGCGCGTCACGGGTAGCTTTTTTGTTAAAATGGTGTGTTTTGCTTTCCACGCCCGAATACAAATCCAGGAGATCCTCATGGCAGAAATCAAACGCACGCGCCGCAACACCCTCGAGCGCCGTTGCCTTGGCAAGGCCTTCAAGCGCCTTTTCGCGCGCTCGCCCAAGGGCGTCTTCAAGATGCTGGAAAAGGTCAAACGCGCCTGAGCGTTTCGTTTTCATACAAATCAGCATCAGGGAAAACCACGGGTCGCAAGCCCGTGGTTTTTCTTTATGGCTATCATGGGTCCAGTTTCAGAGAGGATTTGTCCGGTATGGTTGGCTGGCGCCATCTGTTTTCCGTTGTCACACCCACATTCAATCGCGCGCACACGCTGGATCGCGTGTATCAGTCCTTGCGCGAGCAGTCCTTCCAGGATTTCGAGTGGGTGGTGGTGGACGACGGTTCGACGGACGATACGCGTGCGCTCGTCCAGGGCTGGCAACAGGAGGCCAGCTTCCCCATCCACTATGTGTGGCAGCCCAACCAGCACAAAAAGACCGCCTTCAACAATGGGGTGCGCCATGCGCGCGGGGAATGGCTGGTGGCATTGGACAGTGACGACGCCCTGGACCCGAACGCGCTCTACGGCATGGCCCGGTCATGGGAGGACGTCCCCCCGGCGCAGCGCGGCCGCTACGTGGCGATCACCGGCCTGTGCGCCCGGCCGGATGGTCGCATCGTGGGCGACATGTACCCCGAGGACATCCTGGATGCGACCTCGCTCGACATGACGTTCCGCTACCACGTGCGCGGCGAGAAATTCGGCTGCCTGCGCACCGACGTGCTGCGCCAGTTCCCGTTTCCCGAGGATATTCCGGGCTTCGTGCCCGAAAGCCTCGTTTGGCGCGCCATCGCCCGCGCGGGGTACCTCACGCGCTTCGTCAACCAGGTGTTCCGCGTCTATCACGACAGCGACGACAGCCTGTCGCGCCAGGGCCGTGGCGCCGAGAGCGCGCGCCACGCGCTCGGCCTGTGGCTGCTGGCCCACGATACGGTCGAGTTCTGTCTGGCCTGGTTCCGCTACCAGCCGGGCTCTTTTTTCCTCGCCGCGGCGCGCTACACGCGCTTTGCCCTGCACATGCGCGACCGCGGCCAGGCCCGGCCCCAGGGCCGGCGCCTGACGCACCCAGCCTCCAGGTTGCTGGTCTGCCTGATGTGGCCGGTGGGCGCCGGCCTCTATCTGCGCGACCGCCTCAGCGCGGCGCGCGCGGCCGCCTGTTGAGCGCCGGGCCGCCCGCGCCGTCGTCCTCGTCGTCCTCCTCGTCCTCCTCGTCCTCGTCCTCATCGTCGCCGTCCTCATCGTCGCCGTCCTCTTCGGGCGGCGCCTCGCGCAGGTCGAAGGGCAGGAGGTCGGGCAGCGAGTCCGTCCAGGCGACTTCCTCGCCCTCGCCGTCCACCTTGATGAAGCGCACGCCCTCCAGGGCGCACAATTGGACCGCCCACAGGAACTCGCATTCCAGGGGTTGGTCGTCCTCGAGCCTCAGGCCGCCCAGGCCGCCCACGAACCGCGCGCCCGGGCCGCCGGCCTGGACCACGCGCCGCTCGGCGGCGTCCTCGCCGGGCGCGAGCGGCACCGCGAACAGCGCCCATTCGAATCCCTCGTCGGCCTCGGCAATGATTTCGGCAATGACCGGCTTGCCCATATAGGCGCTGAGGGCGTCGGCGGTGCGGCCCAGCAGCGTGGCTTCGGCGTCGGTGAATGTCAAGGGTGGCGTCATCGGAGGGGTCTCGTGCAAGGGCCCGGGCGTGCCCGGGCCGGGAGGGGAACCCTGGATTTTAAGGCCTCGGGCGGCGTAGCGTGCCCTTTGGCCCGTCGGCGGGCCGCTCGGCCTACAATCGGGCTTTCCCGCGACCGAACGGTTCGGTCCGCTTTTTGCAAGGTAACCCTCACGATTTCCCTATGGCTCAGTACGTCTATTCCATGAACCGGGTCGGCAAGATCGTGCCGCCCAAGCGCCAGATCCTGCGCGACATCTCGCTATCCTTCTTTCCCGGCGCCAAGATCGGCGTGCTGGGCCTCAACGGCTCGGGCAAGTCCACGCTGCTCAAGATCATGGCCGGCGTCGACAAGGATATCGAGGGCGAGGCCATCCCCATGCCCGGCCTGCGGATCGGCTATTTGCCCCAAGAGCCCCAGCTCGATGCCGAGCACACGGTGCGCCAGGCGGTCGAAGCCGGCCTGGGCGAGGTCTTTTCCGCGCGCCAGCGCCTGGATGAGGTCTATGCCGCCTATGCCGAGCCCGATGCGGACTTCGACGCCCTGGCCGCCGAGCAGGCCGAGCTCGAGGCCGTGATCGCCGCGGCCGCCTCCAGCGGCAGCGACGACATCGAGACCCAGATGGAGATCGCCGCCGACGCCTTGCGCCTGCCGCCCTGGGACGCCAATGTCGGCCGCTTGTCCGGTGGCGAAAAGCGCCGCGTCGCCTTGTGCCGCCTGCTGCTCTCCAAGCCCGACATGCTGTTGCTGGACGAGCCCACCAACCACCTCGACGCCGAGAGCGTCGAATGGCTCGAGGTGTTCCTGCGCCAATTCCCCGGCACCGTGGTGGCCGTCACCCACGACCGCTACTTCCTCGACAATGCCGCCGAATGGATTCTCGAGCTCGACCGCGGTCACGGCATTCCCTGGAAAGGCAACTACAGCTCCTGGTTGGAACAGAAGGATGATCGTCTCAAGCACGAAGAGGCCGCCGAGTCCGCCCGCCAGCGCACGATCAAGAAGGAGCTCGAATGGGTGCGCCAGAATCCCAAGGGACGCCAGGCCAAGGCCAAGGCCCGCCTTGCGCGCTTTGATGAGCTGTCCTCGCATGAATACCAGAAGCGCAACGAGACCCAGGAAATTTTCATTCCCGTGGCCGAGCGCCTGGGCAACGAGGCCATCGAATTCCGCAACGTCTCCAAGGCCTATGGCGAGCGCCTGCTGATCGACGACCTGAGTTTCAAGGTGCCGCCCGGCGCCATCGTCGGGATCATCGGCCCCAACGGCGCCGGCAAATCGACCCTGTTTCGCATGATCGCCGGGCGCGAGCAACCGGATTCGGGCTCGGTCGAAATCGGCCAGACCGTCCGGCTCGCCTATGTCGACCAGTCGCGCGAGTCCCTGCCCGACGAGCGCACGGTATTCGACACGATCTCGGACGGCGCCGACTTGCTGACCGTGGGTCGCTTCGAGATGGCCTCGCGCGCCTACCTCGGCCGCTTCAACTTCAAGGGCGCGGACCAGAACAAGCTCGTCGGCAAGCTCTCCGGCGGCGAGCGCGGGCGCCTGCACCTCGCCAAGACCCTGATCGCCGGCGGCAACGTCCTGCTGCTCGACGAGCCGTCCAACGACCTCGACGTCGAGACCCTGCGCGCGCTCGAGGATGCCTTGCTCGAGTTCGCGGGCTGCGTCATGGTCATCAGCCACGACCGCTGGTTCCTCGACCGCATCGCCACCCACATCCTGGCGTTCGAGGGCGATTCCAAGGTGGTGTTCTTCGATGGCAATTACCAGGAATACGAGGCCGACAAGAAACGTCGCCTGGGCGAAGAGGCCGCCAAGCCCCGGCGCCTGCGCTTCAAGGCGCTGCGTTGATCGCGGCGGCCCGTCGCGGACGACCGCCCGCGACGGGCGCTGAACAGGATACGCCATGAACACCCACGCCACGCTGGAAGCCCACCATTGCATGCTGCTGGTGATCGACATGCAGAACAAGCTCCTGCCCGCCATCCACGACGCCGAGGCATTGCGCGGTCGGGCCGCCCGCATCGCCCAGGCGGCGCGCCTGCTCGAGGTGCCGGT
The DNA here is from genome assembly GCF_040276065.1 of Castellaniella sp. GW247-6E4. Taxonomy (NCBI): domain Bacteria; kingdom Pseudomonadati; phylum Pseudomonadota; class Betaproteobacteria; order Burkholderiales; family Alcaligenaceae; genus Castellaniella; species Castellaniella sp. GW247-6E4. The sequence goes on from NZ_JBELOI010000006.1 coordinate 187,629, forward strand.
CTGGGCCACCGAACACTGGCCCGACAAGATCGGCCCCACCCACGCCGACCTGGCGCCGCATATCGACCACATCGTCGCCAAAACCCATTTCGACGCCTGCCGCGAGCCCGGCTTCACCGACGAGTTGCCCCGCCACCGTGACCGCGTGTTGCTCATGGGCACCGAAGCACACATCTGCGTGTTACAAACTGGCCTGGGCCTGGCCGCGGCCGGTTTGCGCCCCGCCTTGCTGGCCGATGGCATCGGCTCGCGCCGCGAGTCCGATCGCCTGGCCGCCTGCGAGCGCTGGCGGCACCACGGCCTGGAAATCCTCACCTCTGAAATGGCCTTGTTCGAATGGCTGCGGACGCCGGCCCACCCACGTTTTCGCGACGTCCTGGCCCTCGTCAAGTCATCCTGACGACGGATACAACTGTAGCGTCGGCTCACAGACCCTGGCGGGCATCTGGTTTATAAAAGAAGCATCGTTGTTGAATCGAGCTCGCCACGGGCCTTGAAGGAGAACGCGACATGAACATCAAGACACTCGGGAAGTATGGGGCGGCCGGCCTCATGGTCATCGCCATGGCCGGATGCTCTTCGTGGGACAACATGAGCCATCGCCAGAAATCCGCCGTGACCGGCGCCGGTATCGGCGGGGTGGCGGGTGCCGTCGTCACGGGCGGTGGCGTCCTGGGCACGGTCGGGGGGGCCGCCATCGGCGGCGTGATCGGCGACCAGGTCGGCAAGAACAAGTAATCGCACGGAGCCACGCCGCCTGCCGGCGGGGCTCTGACCGCAACGCGCCCCCGCACGGGGGCGATCGGAAACGCGCCGTTCATGGCGCGTTTTTCGTGGGCGCGGGCAATACGCTTGTCGTGGCGGTGCGACAGTTCCGTTCGAGACCATCGGCTGCGGCCTGGATCCGCGCGTCGATCACTACATCAAGCCGGTCGAGCGCCACTGGCTGCGCCATATCGTGTTCGCCGACCTGCGTCCCTATGCCCACGTCCTGTTGGCGTCGCTGGTGTCGAACCTGATGGCGCTGGCGAGCATCATCTTTTCCATGCAGGTCTATGACCGGGTGTCCGCTTTCCGATGTATCCGGACGTGCAGATGGAACTGCCCGACTATGACGAGCCGTTCCAGCGCGACGGGGTCATGTCGCAGCCGCAGCGCTTCCGGCAGATCGTCCCGGGCCTGCCGGCGGCCGAGGTGGTGCGCCTGATCGGCCGGCCGCTGGAGAGCGGCCCGGCGGACGGCGCCTGGAACTACAACTTCACATTCCGGCTGCCGCGTTCGCAGAACTACATGGTGTGCCAGTACAAGGTGGTGTTCGACGCCGAACAGCGGGTCGAGGAGGCCGCCTGGCGCCGCCACCAGTGCCTGGACATCGTGAACGGGGCGCAATAGGGGGGGCGGGCATTCCCGGCTGCACCGGCGCGGCGCCCGCCGGCGCGTACAGGCTCCAACGGCCGCGAGGGCAATCCCGTGGCCCCACGACCATTATGGTCTCCGTCGAATAGTCAATATTAAGCAGGGGTTTTCCATAGCCCTGTTATGTTGACATAAATTGTGCACAAACCATAAGATCCTTGAACCGCGCCGCGCCCCGAGGGCGGCCGGTGACGAGGGCTCAACCCTCGGCGCAGGCCCGATATCCCCGCACAAAAAAGAATTCGCAGCGCTTTGCGAATCAACCCGGAGACAACGATGACGACAAGTCGCAGGACCGTCCTTCTTTCGCTGGCGGCCATGGCCGCCGCCCCGCGCGTGTACGCGCAAGCCGCCAAGCCGCTGGATGTCGTCTTTCTGTACGACAACCCGATCGGCGACGTGGGTTGGGTGCGGCAGCATGAAAACGGCCGCCTCGCCCTGGAAAAAGCCCTGGGCGGCAAGATCAAGACCCGCTATGTGCAGGTGGCCGCCGGCGCCGACTCCGAGCGCGTCATGCGCACCTTGGCGCAGGGCGGCGCCGACCTGATCTACGGCGTGACCTTTGGCTACATGACGCCCATGTCCAAGGTGGCCAAACAGTTCCCCAAGACCGTCTTCATGAATTGCCAGGGCTTCATGACCGGCAAGAACATGGGGGTGTACGCGGCGCGCACCTACCAGGGCTTCTACATGAACGGCTACCTGGCCGCCAAGATGAGCAAGACCGGCGTCATCGGCTTCATCGCCTCGATGCCCGTCCCGGAAGTCATCCAGGACATCAACGCCATGATGATCGCCATGCGCAGCGTCAATCCCAAGGCGGTGGCCAAGGTCACCTGGCTGAACACCTGGTACGACCCGGGCCGCGAACGCGAGGCCGCCAATGCGCTGCTGTCCGACGGCGCCGACATCCTGATCTCTGAGCTGTCCTCGCCCGTGGCGGTCCAGGTCGCCCAGGAAAAGGGCGTCTACGCGGCGACCTTCCAGAGCGACATGTCCAAGTACGGCAAGTCCCAACTGAGCTGTGCCTTGCTCGACTGGTCCGGGTTCTATATCCGCAACACCCAGGCGGTCCTGGACAAGACCTGGGCCTCGCACAACGACTGGCTGGGCGTCAAGGATGACGCGGTCCGGATGATTGCGCTGCACGATGACATCCCGGCGGATGTCAAGGAGCAGGTGCTCAAGCTCGAGGCCGGCTTTGCGGACGGCTCGCTGCAGCCCTTCACCGGTCCCATCGTCGATCAGGACGGCAAGGAACGCGTCCCCGCGGGCACGACGCTCACCGACGAACAGAAACACAAGATCGATTGGCTGGCCGCCGGCATCCAGGGCCGCCTGCCGTCTTGAGCAACCCCGCTTTCCAGTGAGGGACGGTCCGCATGACAGCAAATCTCGTACCCCCGGTGTCCGGACCGCGGCTTGAAATCCGCGGCCTGACCAAGGCGTATCCAGGCATCGTGGCCAACGACCGGGTGGACCTGACGGTCCAGCCCGGGGAAATCCACGCCGTGCTCGGCGAGAACGGCGCCGGCAAGAGCACGCTCATGAAGAGCATCTACGGCGTGGTGCGGCCCGATGCCGGCGAGATCCGCTGGGAGGGCAAGCCGGTGACGGTCCACAGCCCCGCCCATGCCCGCGAACTGGGCATCGGCATGGTGTTCCAGCACTTCTCGTTGTTCGAGACGCTCACCGTGACCGAGAACGCCGCCCTGGCGCTGCCCGGCAAGCCGGACCTCAAGGACTTGGCGGCGCGGATCGAGGCCGTCTCGCACCGCTACGGGCTGGCGACGGATCCCCGGCGCGCCATCCACACCCTGTCGGTGGGCGAGCGCCAGCGGGTCGAGATCATCCGCTGCCTGCTGCAAAACCCCCGGCTGCTGATCATGGACGAGCCGACCTCGGTGCTGACCCCGCAGGCGGTCGACAAGCTGTTCGACACGCTGCGCCAGTTGTCCGAGGGCGGCTGCAGCATCCTCTACATCAGCCACAAACTGCACGAGATCAAGGCGCTGTGCGATTCGGTGACCGTCCTGCGCGGCGGCCGGGTGATCGGCACCTGCGATCCCCGGCAGGAAACCACGGCGACGATGGCGCGGCTGATGGTGGGCGCCGAGGTCCAGACCTGCGAGGCTTCGGAATCCAGCGTGGTGGGCGGCCCGGTGCTGGTGGTCGAGAACCTGTCCAAGGCGGCCGACGATATCTTCGGCACCGACCTCGAGGAGGTGTCCCTGACGGTCCATGGCGGCGAAATCCTCGGGATCGCCGGGGTCTCGGGCAGCGGGCAGCAGGAATTGCTGGGCCTGCTCTCGGGCGAGGCCCAGGCGCGCGCGGCCGACTCGATCCGCTTGCTGGGCGTGGCCGCGGGGCATCTCGACGCCGCGGTCCGGCGCGGGCTGGGCCTGGGCTTCGTGCCGGAGGAACGCCTGGGGCGCGGCGCGGTGCCCGGCATGTCGCTGCTGGAAAACACGCTGCTGACGGCGTTTGGCCAGGGCATGGTGGCCCACGGCCTCATCGACGAGCCGGTGGTGGGCGCATTCACGCGGCGCTGCATCGACGAGTTCGGCGTCAAGTGCATCGGCCCGCAGGCGCTGGCCGACAGCCTGTCGGGCGGCAATCTGCAGAAATTCATCGTCGGCCGCGAGATCCTGCAAAGTCCCAAGGTCCTGGTGGTCGCCCAGCCCACCTGGGGAGTCGACGTACAGGCCAGCGCCTTTATCCGCCGCGCGCTGATCGCGCTGCGGGATCGGGGGGTGGGCATTCTGGTCGTCTCCGACGACCTGGACGAATTGTTCGAGATCAGCGACCGCATCGCGGTGATCGCCGCCGGGCGGCTGTCGCCGGCCAAGCGGCGGCGGGATACGGACACCGAGGAAGTGGGGCTCTGGATGAGCGGATTATGGCCCGGTGCCGGCGGGGACGCCGAGCGGGACGCAGAGGGCGAGGTGCGCCATGTGGCTTAAATTGGAACGCAGGGCCCAGCCGTCGAGGGTGATGCGCTATGGCTCGCCGCTCATCACGCTGCTGCTGACCGCGGTGATCGGCACGGGCCTGTTCATCTTTCTGGGGCGCGATCCGCTGGAGGCGTTCCACGCCTTGTTCGTGATCCCGGTCAGCAGCCTGTTCGGCATCGGGGAATTGCTGATCAAGGCCTCGCCGCTGATGCTGATCGCCATCGGCCTGACGATCGGCTTTCGCGCCAACGTCTGGAACATCGGCGGCGAGGGCCAGCTCGTCATGGGGGCCATCGCGGGCGGCGGCCTGGCCATTTATTTCCATGACAGCGAGAGCCTGCTCCTGCTGCCGGCGATGGTGCTGGCCGGGGCGCTGGGCGGCGCGCTGTGGGCCGCGATCCCGGCGTTTCTGCGCACGCGCTTCAACGCCAACGAGATCCTCACCACCTTGATGCTGAATTACATCGCGCTGCTGTTCCTGGGCTATCTGGTCTATGGCCCCTGGCGCGATCCGGCCGCCTTCAACCTGCCGCAATCCCGCGTGTTCGAGTCCGCGGCGCTGTATCCCATCCTGATCGAGGGGACGCGGCTGAACGCCAGCCTCTTTGTCGCGCTGGCCGCCGTCGCCGCGGGCTGGTTCTTCATGCGCCGCTGCTTCCTTGGCTATCAGATGCGGGTTGCCGGCCTGTCGGATCCCGCCGCCCGTTACTCGGGCATCAAGTCCAAGCGCATCGTCTGGGTCAGCATGCTGATCGGTGGGGTGGCCTCGGGCGTGGCCGGCATCGGCGAGGTGGCCGGCCCGGTCGGCCAGTTGCTGCCGGTCATCTCGCCGGGCTATGGCTTTGCCGCCATCATCGTCGCCTTTGTCGGGCGCCTGCATCCGGTGGGAATCGTGCTCGCCAGCCTGCTGATGGCCCTGCTGTACCTCGGCGGCGAGGCCGCGCAAATGAGCCTGAACCTGCCCGCGGCCATCACCGGCCTGTTCCAGGGCATGCTGCTGTTCATCCTGCTGGGCACCGAAGTCTTCATCACTTATCGGCTGCGCTTCACGGGCTTGCCCGCGCGCCGTATCGTCCAAGGAGCGACCGCCTGATGGAACTGCTGCTTCCGATCCTGATCGCCACGATTCCGGCGGGCACCGCGGTCCTGTTCGCCGCCCTGGGCGAGCTCGTGGCCGAAAAATCCGGGGTCCTGAACCTCGGCGTGGAAGGCATGATGCTGGTGGGGGCGATCGCCGCCTTCGCCGTCGCCTCCACCACCGGCAACCTGTGGCTGGGCGTCAACGCCGGCATCCTGGCCGGCATGGTGATGTCGCTGTTGTTCGCGTTCCTGACCCTGACGCTGATGGCCAACCAGATCGCCTGCGGGCTGGCGCTGACGATATTCGGCGTGGGCCTGAGCGCCTATGTCGGCCAGTCCTACCTGAACATCGTGCTGCCGATCCAGCCCGAACTCGAGATCCCGCTGCTCTCGGACCTGCCGGTCGTGGGCCGGGTGCTGTTCGCGCACCAGCCGCTGGTCTATGTGTCCTGGGGCGTGTTCGCCGCCGTCTGGTGGTTTCTGTACCGCAGCCGCGCCGGCCTGACCCTGCGCGCGGTCGGCGAGTCGCCGTCCTCGGCCCATGCGCTGGGCTATTCCGTGATCGGCATCCGCTATCTCGCGATCCTGTTCGGCGGCGCCATGGCCGGCCTGGGCGGCGCGTTCCTGGCGACGATGTACACGCCCATGTGGGTCGAGGGCATGACGGCCGGGCGCGGGTGGATCGCCCTGGCGCTCGTCGTGTTCGGCACCTGGCGGCCCGGGCGGGTCATGCTGGGCGCGTATTTGTTCGGCGGCATCACGGTCGCGCAGCTCTTTGCCCAGAGCCGCGGGGTGGCGGTGTCCTCGCACCTGCTGTCCATGCTGCCGTACGTCGCCACGGTCGTGGTGCTGGTGGCGATATCCAGCAACCCCGTCCGGATCCGATTGCACACCCCGGCGTCCCTCGGGCGCCTGTTTGAACCCACGTCGTAGGGCGCGTCCCGCGTCCAAACCGGAAGATCGCCATGAATCATGACATTGCCCAACTCCCGTCCGAAAGGACCTCGCCCACGCGCGAGCAGGTCGTGCGTCATCTGCTGCGCAGCAACGAGGTCGCCAAGCGCGCGATCGGCCTGGGGAATCACCCCTTCGGCGCCATCCTGGTGGCGCCGGACCACGAGACCGTGCTGATCGAGCAATGCAATATCGACACCGTCAATCACGCCGAGGCGGAGCTCGCGCGCATCGCGGCGCGCAATTTCCGGCCGGAATACCTGTGGCACTGCACCTTGTACACCTCGGTCGAGCCGTGCTGCATGTGCGCGGGCACGGCCTATTGGGCCAACATCGGGCGTGTCGTCTTCGGCTTGACCGAGGCCGAGTTGCTCGAGGCCACCGGGAACCACGCCGAGAACCCGACGATGAGCGTGTCCTCGCGCTATGTGTTCGACCACTGCCAGAAGGCGGTCGAGCTGATCGGCCCGGTCCCCGAGGTGATTCCCGAGGTGGGCGCCTTGCAGCGGGAATTCTGGCGCGACCGCTGAACCTTGGATATTTGGATCGACGCATGAAATTCTTTCGTCCGGCCAGCCTGCCAGAGGCCTTGAACATCAAGTCCGAGTTTCCGGATTGCGTCCCGATCGCCGGCGGGACGGACCTGATGGTGATGATCAATTTCGACCGGCGCCGCCCGCCCGCCCTGCTGGACCTGTCGGGCGTGCCCGAGCTGCGAACCATCGTCGAGCGGCCGGACGGCGTCCTGCGCATCGGCGCCGGGGTGAGCTGCAAGCGCCTGCACGGGGACTATGCCGATGCCCTGCCCAGCCTCGCCATGGCGGCGGGCACGGTGGGCTCGCCGCAGATCCGCAATCGCGCGACGGTCGGCGGCAATATCGCCACCTCATCCCCCGCCGGGGACACCCTGCCGCCGCTGATCGCCGCCGGCGCGGTGGTGGAGCTCGCCTCGGTCGGAGGCTCGCGGCGCCTGCCGCTCGAGGAATTCCTCATCGGCCCCAAGCGCAACGCCTTGCGGCCCGACGAACTGATCGAGGCCGTCCACGTGCGCCGCCAGGCCGGCCCGCAGCTTTTTTCCAAGGTCGGCACGCGCAACGCCATGGTGATTTCGATTTCCAGCCTCGCCCTGGATCTGCGGCCCGCGCAGCGGGCCATCCGCTGCGCCATCGGGTCGGCGGCGCCCAAGGTCCTGCTCGTGGAGGGCATGGAGGCCCTGGGCGCGGCGCTCCCCTGGCCGACGGACGGCGGGCCCCCGGGGGCGCTGGACGACGCGCTGGTGGAGGCGTTCAGCGGCCTGGTGAGCAGGGCCTGTTCGCCCATCGACGATATGCGCGGATCGGCGCGCTACCGGCGGCGCTCGCTCGAGGCCCTGGCGCGGCGCAATCTGACGTGGGCGTGGCGGGCATTGGAAAGGAGATCGACATGCGTCTGACTTGTACCGTCAACGGCAAAGTCCATTGCGCGGAGGACGTCTGGGAAGGCGAATCGCTGCTGTACGTCCTGCGGGAACGGTTCGGGCTCTACGGTTCCAAAAACGCGTGCGAGCAGGGCGAATGCGGCTCCTGCACCGTCTTGATCGACGGCGACCCCGTGTGCGCCTGCCTGATGGCGGCCGGCCAGGCCGAGGGCCTGGACATCACGACGGTCGAGGGCATCGCCGACGACGGCGGATTGGCCGCCGTCCAAGAGGCCCTGACCGAGAGCGGCGGGGTGCAGTGCGGGTTCTGCACGCCCGGCATCGTGGTCGCCGCGCACGAGCTGCTGTCGCGCAATCCGACGCCCAGCCGCCTGGACATCCGCGAGGCCCTGGCCGGCAATCTGTGCCGCTGCACCGGCTACGAGCAGATCATCGACGCGGTCGAACTTGCGGCGGGACGGCGGGGGGGCTTTGACGCCCTGCCGGTCAGCCGCGGGCGGATCGGCGATTCGCCGGTGCGCCCCGATGCCGCGCCCAAGGTCGCCGGCGGCTACGAGTACGCCTCGGACCTGTGCGAGCCGGATATGCTGTGGGGGGCGACGCTGCGCAGCCCGCATCCCCACGCCCGGATCGTGGCGCTCGACGTCGACGCCGCGCGGGCGCTGCCGGGGGTGCATGCGGTGCTGACGGCGGCGGACGTGCCCGGCTTGAACCGGCATGGCATCGAGCGGCCGGACCAGCCCGTCCTCGCCGAGGACATCGTGCGCTGCGAGGGCGAGCCGGTCGCCATCGTGGCCGCCACGCATCCCGAGATCGCCCGGCGGGCGCTCGAGGCCATCCGCGTCGAATACGAGGTCTTGGCGCCGCTCGTCGATTCCTGGGTGGCGGCGTTCGACGCCGCAGCCCCCAGGATTCATCCCGAGGGGAACATCGTCCGCCACATTCCCGTGCGGCGCGGCGACATGGCGGCCGCGCGCGCCGCGTCCGACGTGGTGGTGGCCGGCGAATACGAGGTCGGCATGCAGGATCAGGCCTTTCTCGGGCCCGAGGCCGGCCTGGCGCGTCCGCTGTCGGGCGGCGGGGTCGAGCTGCGGGTCGCCTCGCAGTGGATCCATCTGGACCGGATGCAGATCGCGCGCGCGCTGGATCTGCCGATGGAGCAGGTGCGCGTCGAACTGTCCGGAATCGGCGGCGCGTTCGGCGGCCGCGAGGACCTGACCGTCCACGTGCACGCGTGCATGCTGGCCTTGCGCACCGGGCGGCCGGTCAAGATGATGTACAACCGCGAGGAATCCTTCCACGGCCACGTCCACCGGCATCCGGTGCGCATGCGCTACGAGCACGGCGCCAGCCGCGATGGCGTCCTGCAGTACGTCGAGGCGACTATCGTCTTTGACGGGGGGCCGTACGCCTCGTGTTCGCCCGAGGTCATTTTCAATGCCGCCGTGTATGGGGCCGGCCCCTACGTGACGCGGGCGACGCACAATGAGTGCCTTGCGGTGTTCACCAACAACCCCATCTGCGGGGCCATGCGGGGCTTTGGCGCGGTACAGGTCGCCGTTGCCTACGAGGCGCAGATGGACAAGCTGGCCAAGGCCCTCGGGATGCATCCGATCGAGTTCCGGCAGAAAAACGCGCTGTCCCAGGGCGACGCCATGCCGACGACCGGCCAGCGGGTCGAGGCGCCGGCGCCGGTGGCCGAGATGCTGGCGCTGGTGCGCGACCTGCCTCTGCCGCCGTCCCTGGACGGCGATCAGCGCAATATGCCCGGCGGGCTCGCCAGCACCTCGCGCGGCGAGGGCGTGCGACGCGGCATCGGCTATGCGATCGGATTCAAGAATGTCGCGTTCGGCGAGGGCGCGGACGATCATTCGACCGCGGGCCTGCGGCTCGAACGGCTGGACGGGCGGCCCGTCGCGACCGTGGGGACCGCGGCGGCCGAAGTCGGGCAGGGCATTCTCACGATCCTCGGGCAGATCGTCCGGGAGGAACTCGGCGACATCGAGGTGCGTTTCGAAAAGAGCGACACCTCGTTGGGGGACCCGGGCGCCACGTCCGCCTCGCGCCAGACCTACATGAGCGGCGGAGCCGTTAAAATGGCGTGCGAGCGGATCCGCCGATGCTTGTTGCAACGCGCGGCCGACCGCCTGGAATCCGACGGCTCGGACCTCGTGTTCGACCGCGGCCGGATCACCTCCACCACCACCGACCTGCCAATGACGGAACTACTCGATACGCCGATCGCGGAAACAGCCAGGCATCACCACCGGCCGACCGAGCCCCTGAACCCCGACAACGGGCAGGGCGCCGTCACCCTGCAATTCGCGTTTTGCGCGCACCGCGCGGTGGTCGACGTGGACACCGATCTGGGCATCATCAAGGTGGTGGCGCTGGACGCCGTGCAGGATGTCGGCCGGGCGATCAATCCCACGACGGTCAAGGGGCAGATCCAGGGCGGCGCGCTGCAGGGGATGGGGCTGGCAGTCATGGAAGAGCTCCTGGTGCATGAGGGGAAACTGAAGAACCCATCGTTCACGGACTACCTCATTCCCACCATCGTGGATGCGCCGTCGATGCAGGTGCGCATCATCGAGCACCCGGACCAGGACGCCCCCTACGGCGTCCGGGGCGTGGGCGAGCCGCCCACCATCTCCAGCGTCGCGGCCGTCGTGGCGGCGGTGCGGGACGCGACCGGGCTCGAGCTGGCGCGCGTGCCGGTGCGCGCGGACGACATTGTTTTCGCGGGTGGAGTCGGCTCCCCGACCGAGGGGATGGCTGCTGAGGCCCAGGCCGTGGGATAGCCCGAGCGCATGAAACAGGACCCCGCCGGCAGGCGCAATCCCTTGCTTGAAGACGCCCTGAGCGATTTCCACTCCCGCCATGCCGGGGGCGGATCGCCCGCCGGCGAGGACAGCGGCGAGGACCGCGTCTACCGGGTGCTGTTCGACAGCATCCTCGAGCACCGCCTGACCCCGGGCATGAAGCTCAAGGAGGTCCCCCTGGCCGAGGCGTTCGGCGTGACGCGGGGCGTGATCCGCAAGGCGCTCACCCGCCTGGCGGCGCTCAAGCTCGTGAGCCTGCGCGCAAATCACGGGGCGGCCGTGGCCAACCCCTCGCGCAAAGAGGCGAACCAGATCTTCGAGGCGCGCCGCCTCGTGGAAATCGCCTTGATCGAACGCCTGGCCGGCACCCTGTCGGCCCGCCGGATCGAGGAATTGCACGCGTTCGTGAGGGCCGAGCAGGACAGCTACGACAGCGGCGACATGCGATCGGGCATCTGGCTGTCGATGGGCTTTCACATCAAGCTGGGCGAGTGCGCCGACAATCGGGTGCTGTCCGATTTTCTCGAGCGGCTGGTGGTCCAGACGCCGCTGATTTTTCTGGCCGACGGGCACGGGCATCCGGGCCGCTCGTGCTCGGCGCGCGAGCACACCGAGATCATCGACGCCATCGCCTCGGGCGATCCGAAGCGGGCGGCGGCCTGCATGGACGCGCACTTGCGCCACGTCGAACAAAGCGCGCAGCCGCGGCGCGCCGAGCAAAAGTCCGAGCTGTCGCTGCTGCTGGGGCTCGATTAGGGCCTGTTGACACTACTCAAGGAGATCGCGTTGGGTCTGGGGGCGGGAGAGGGCGCCGTGGGCGCGACGATTGTCGGCGTGCTGCTGGCGGCGGGCCGGGGGTCGCGTTTTGATCCCTCCGGCCGCCGCAACAAGCTATTGCAACCCCTGGCCGATGGCCGGCTGGTGGCGGCGGCCGCCGCCCGGACGCTGGTGGCCGCGACCGGCACGGCCATCGCTGTCGTCCCGCCGGGCGGCGGCGAGCTGGTCGAGGTCCTGCGCGACGTCGGCTGTCGCACGGTCGTGTGCGCCGATGCGGATCAGGGCATGGGGGTGTCGCTGGTCTGCGGCCTGCGGGCGGCGGCGCCGGCGGACGGGTTCCTGATCGCCCTGGCCGACATGCCCTATGTGAGGCCCGAGACCCTGGCCGCCCTGGTCGGCGCCGTGGCCGCGGGCGCCGCCATCGCCGTTCCGGTCCATGGGGGCCGGCGCGGCAACCCCGTGGCCTTTGGCGCCGCGCACTTGCCGCGCCTGCTGCGGCTGGGCGGCGACGAGGGCGCCCGCAAGCTGCTCAAGGCCCATCCGGTGTGCGAGATCGAGGTGCCGGACCCCGGGATCTTCCGCGATGTCGACCATCCGGGGGATTTGGCGGCGGGCTGAGCAGGCGCGGCGCATTCGCCGACGCGCGGGCGCACGCCCCGATGCCGCCGCCGGCGGCCTGGGGATGCCGGGCTCAGGCCCGGGGCAGCTCGCAGGAGGACGCGCTCAGGCCCGCCAGGGCATAGCCGCCATCCTTGGCGGTGCGCACATCCAGCGCCTTGGTGATCGGGATGCCGTTCTTGACGGCGATGATCTCGGCCATGATGCTGACCGCGATCTCGGGCGGCGTCTTGCTGCCGATGAAGATGCCGACCGGGCCGCGCAGGCGGTCCATGGATTCCTCGGTCTGGTCGAAGTATTCGATCAACCGGCGGCGGCGGGCGTCCTGGTTGCGGCGTGAGCCGATGGCGCCGACATAAAAGGCGTCCGAGCCCAGGGCCTCGATCAGCGCCAGGTCGTCGAGCTTGGGGTCGTGGCTGAGGGCCACGATGCAGGTCCGGCGGTCGGGCCGGCAGGCGATGACCGCATCGTCGGGCATGTCCGAGACGAGTCGCGCGCCGGGGACGGACCAACTGCGCGTGTACTCGATGCGTGGATCGCAGACCGTCACGGTGAAGCCCGAGAACAGCGCCATGGTGGCCAGGTATTCGGCCAGTTGGCCGGCCCCGATCAGCAGCATGCGGTAGCTCGGGCCGAAGGTGGCCGAGAGCGTTTCGCCGTCCATGGCGAGATCGGCGGGGGCGCCGGCGGCCGTGAGCGTCGCCCGGCCGTCCGCAAGGCGCAGCGTGCGGTGCATCAGGTGCCCGGCCTCGAGGTGCCCGAGCAGTTCCCGCAGGGCCTGCGGGTCGGGGTTGTATTCGATGACCAGTTCCAGGGTGCCGCCGCAGGGCAGGCCGAAGCGGTGCGCCTCGTCCGCGGTGACGCCGTATTTCAACAGTTGCGTGCCGCCCCGGGTATGCCAGCCCGTCCCCTCGGAGCCGTCCGGCCGGTGCCGGGCGATCAGATCATCCTCGATGCAGCCGCCCGACACCGAGCCCGTCACGGTGCCGTCCTGGCACAGCGCCATGATGGAGCCGATGGGACGGGGGGACGATCCCCAGGTGCGCACCACGGTGACGAGCACGGCCGCCAGGCCCCGGGCGCGCCAGTCGGCCAGCGCCTTGAGTACGATGAAGTCGATGTTTTCCATGATCGGGAATGGGCCTGTCGCCGCGAAAGAATGCGCACAGTCATTGTAGACAAAAATCAGACCGCATCCGCATCCGCCGCCCCGCCGTGGGTTGCGCTGTACACTGTCGGCCTGCGAACCGCCGTCCGTCCGCCATGCTGCTCACTCTGTTGAATATCGTCATTCCGGTCTTTGCCATCGCGGCGACGGGTTTCGTGTTCGGGCGGCGCCAGCGGCGCACGGCCGACATGACGTTCATCAACCACGCCAATGTCATGGTGTTCGTGCCGGCGCTGGTGTTCTCGGCGCTGGTCGCCAACCCCATCGACCTGGTCAGAGGCTGGCCCCTGCTGGCGGCGGGTGTGCTGATCATCCTGCTGCCGGGGCTTTTCCTGGCCTGTGTGCGCAAGCCCGGCCTGGCCCGGCCCGCCTATCTCATGGTCGGGATTTTTCGCAACACGGGCAATATCGGCATTCCGCTGATGATGCTGGCCTACGGCAAGCACCTGCTGGGCGACATCGTCGTGCTGTTCGTCCTGTCCAACGTGCTGCATTTCTCGGTGGGATTGTTCATTTTGTCCGGCGGGCGCGACACCTGGCTGTGGCTGCGCAATCCCAATATCTGGGCGGCGGTGCTGGGCCTGGCCTTTGGCATGATGCCGGGCGTGCTGCCGCAGTTCCTCCTCACCAGCCTGGACCTGCTGGGCCAGATCGCCGTGCCTTTGATGTTGTTCAGCCTCGGGGTGCGCCTGTCGCAGGACCGCATCGATCACCTGGGCCTGGCCCTGCGCATCAACGGCATGTACCTGCTGGCCGGCGCCCTGAGCCTCGCCGTCGTGGTGTGGGTGCTGCCGCTCACGCCCGAGTGGACACGGATGGTGGCCCTGTCGGCCCTGCTGCCGCCAGCGGTGCTGAACTACCTGCTGTGCGAGCACTACAAGGTCGAGCCCGGCACCGTCGCGAGCGTGGTCCTCATGGGCAATCTATTGTCGATCGCCACCATTCCGCTGGTGGTGTGGCTGACGCTGACCCTGGTCTAGTGTCCGGTACGGCCTAGCCGGACAGGACACTCGGGCCGCGGGTGCGCGCCATTCCACCGGGGGCGCGGCCCGCCGCGGGCGGCCGGGCCTTATGAGCCGCGGACCTCGGCCTGCGGCATCTCGATCTTGACCTCGAGCACCTCGAGGGAGTCCTGGCGGTCGAGGTTGACCTTGATGTCGTCCGGGTTGATGTGCACGTACCGGGAGATCACCTCGATCAGCTCTCGTTGCAACTGCGGCAGGAAATCGGGCGTGCTGCGCCCCCTGCCGCGTTCGTTGATCAGGATCAGTTGCAGGCGGTCCTTGGCGACGCTGGCCGAGGATTTTTTCTGGCCCCTTAGAAAATCCAGGAACGACATGATTATTTCCCCCCGAACAGGCGCTTGAGCAAGCCGGGTTTCTCGTAGTCCACAAAGCGTAGCGGCTTGTCCTCGCCGAGGTAGCGCGCCACCACGTCCTGATAGGCCAGCGCCACGTCGCTGTCGCGAATGTGGATGGCCGGAATCCCCTGGTTGGAGGCTTGCAGCACTGTTTCCGATTCCGGGATCACGCCGATCAGGCGGATCCGCAGGATGTCCTCGATGTCCTTGAGCGAGAGCATCTCGCCGTCGGCCACCCGTTTCGGGTTGTAGCGCGTCAGCAGCAGGTGTTCCTTGATGGGCTCCTCGCCTTGCTCGGCGCGCCGCGACTTGGCCGACAGGATGCCCAGGATGCGGTCCGAGTCGCGCACCGAGGACACCTCGGGATTGGTCACCACCAGCGCGTCGTCCGCGAAATAAGAGGCCATCACCGCGCCGGTCTCGATCCCGGCGGGCGAGTCGCACACGATGTATTCGAAGTCCATGTCGGCCAGGTCGTTCAGCACTTTTTCGACACCCTTGCGAGTCAGGGCGTCCTTGTCGCGCGTCTGCGAGGCCGGCAGGATGTAGAGGTTTTCCAGTTGCTTGTCGCGGATCAGGGCCTGGTTGAGCGTGGCCTCGCCACCGATGACGTTGACGAAGTCGTAGACCACGCGGCGCTCGCAGCCCATGATCAGGTCCAGGTTGCGCAGGCCGACGTCGAAGTCGATCACTGCGGTCTTGTGGCCATGCATGGCCAGGCCGGCCGCGAAGCTTGCACTGGTGGTGGTCTTGCCCACACCGCCCTTGCCGGAGGTCACTACAACGATGCGCGCCATGACGGATTATTCCCCTATTGTCGAAATCATGTAATCGTAAAGCAAAACGGGCCGCCTCACGCGGCCATCTGTGTGCGCGCGTGTCCTCGCGCAACAAATTGCGGGCCGCCCGCCGCGTCGGTCGCCGGCCTCACAGCGGGCGGATGCGCAGGGTGTCGCCATCGAGCTGGACCAGCGCGGGCTGCTTGTGCAGGGTGTCGGACAGGCGCGTCTCGATCACGCGGTAGACGCCCGCGATCGCCAGCAGCTCGGGGTCGAGCTGGGTCGTCAGGATCATTGCCCGCGTGTCGCCGCGCGCGCCGGCCATCGCCTTGCCGCGCAGCGGGCCGTAGACGTGGATGTTGCCGTCGGCGATCACCTCGGCGCCCTGGCTGACCATGCCGATCACCACCAGGTCGCAGCCACGCGCGTAGATTCTCTGGCCCGAGCGCAGCGGATGGCGGATCACCATGGTGCCGGGGGCCGCGTCCGCATCCGCGTCGCCGGGGCCGGCATCGGCCGCCTCCGGCTGGGACGGGCGCGCGGCCTTGGGTGTGGCGGGGGGCGCCTCCGGCGCGTCGGCCGGGGCCTGCGGGGCGGCCTGCGCCTGGGCGGGCGCCTGGCGGGCGCCCGAGACCTCGACCGGCGCAAGGCCGCTGGCGATCGCCTGGTCTCGCACCGGGCCCTCGGCGAGCACGCCGATGGGATACAGCGCGTGGCGGCGCAGCGCGGCGATGACCGCCGCCCAGTCCGGGGACTGCTCGAGCGCCAGCGCATCGAGCACGACCGGCTCGTTTTCGTAGAATGCGCCGGCCTCGGCCATGCGCTGGTCCAGGGCGGCGATCAGGGCGCTGGTGTCGGGGCTGTGCAGCACCGCACGCAGGGCATAGAGGGTGGCGCTCTTGAAGTCCAGGGCGATCTTTGGGGTGGCGCTCACGGTATTCAAACCCAGGTGTCGCGCAGGGTCACCGCGCGGTTGATGACGGGTCGCTCGGCGGTCGAGTCCTCGCGGTCGGCGACGAAGTAGCCCAGCCGCTCGAACTGCCAGGCGGTGCCGGGCTCGGCCCGCGTGCCCGGCTCGAGCAGGGCCTGCACGACGCGGCACGAGTCGGGGTTGAGGGCCGCAAGGAAGTCCTTGTCGCCCGCGTCGGGGTGCGCCTCGGAAAACAGCCGGTCGTACAGGCGGACCTCGGCCGGCACCGCGCTGTCGGCGCTGACCCAGGTCACGGTGCCCTTGACCTTGACCGAGTCCGCCCCCGGCGTGCCGCTGCGGGTCTCGGGCAGGTATTCGGCATGGACCTCGACGATGCGTCCCTGCGCGTCCTTGACGCAGCCCGTGCAGCGCACGATGTAGGCGTACTTCAGGCGGACCAGGTTGCCGGGGAACAGGCGGAAGTATTTCCGGGGGGGATCCTCGCGGAAATCGTCGCGCTCGATCCAGAGCTCGCGCGTGAAGGGGAAATGGCGCAGGGCACCGTCCGGGGCGTGCGGGTTGATCGGCGCCGAACAGGGCTCGACCTGATCCTCTGGGAAGTTGGTGATGATGAGCTTGAGCGGGTCGAGGACCGCGACGGCGCGCGGCGCGACCGGGTCCAGGTCGTCGCGCAGCGCCTGCTCGAGCGTGGCGTAGTCGATGCGCGAGTCGGCCTTGGAGACCCCGAGGCGCTCGCAGAACAGGCGGATCGAGGAGGGAGTGTAGCCGCGCCGGCGCAGGCCGGCCAGCGTCGGCAGGCGCGGATCGTCCCATCCGGCGACGTGCCGTTCCTCGACCAGTTGGCGCAGTTTGCGCTTGCTGGTCACCACGTAGCTGAGGTTCAGGCGCGCGAATTCGTATTGGCGGGGCAGGGGGGCCGCGAGCTGGTCCAGCTCGACCAGGCGCTCGAGGATCCAGTCGTAGAAGGGGCGCTGGTCCTCGAACTCGAGGGTGCAGATGCTGTGCGTGATGCCCTCGAGCGCATCCTCGACCGGGTGGGCCCAGGTGTACATGGGGTAGATGCACCAGGCGTCGCCCGTGCGGTGGTGGCTGACGTGCCGGATGCGATAGAGCACCGGGTCGCGCATATTGATGTTGGGCGAGGCCATGTCGATGCGCGCGCGCAGGGCCATGCGGCCGTCGGGGTGGACGCCGCGGCGCATTTCGTCGAGCAGGGCCAGGGATTCGGCGGCCGGCCGGTCTCGCCAGGGCGAGTGGGTGCCCGGCTCGGTCAGCGTGCCGCGCGTGGCCCGCATCTGGTCCGCGCTTTGCTCGTCGACGTAGGCGTGCCCGCTCGCGACCAGCGCCTGGGCAAAGCGGTACATGACCTCGAAATAATCACTGGCGTAATACAGGTGCTCCTGCCCATGGTGCGTCCAATCGAACCCCAGCCAGTGCACCATCTCGATGATGGCCTGGACGTATTCGTCCTCCTCTTTCTCGGGATTGGTGTCGTCGAAGCGCAGGTGGCAGGCCCCCTGGTAGTCGCGTGCCAGGCCGAAATTCAGGCAGATGCTCTTGGCGTGTCCGATGTGCAGATAGCCGTTGGGCTCGGGTGGGAAACGGGTGCGGATGCGCGCCGGGTCGGCCTCGCCCTGTCGACGGACCTCGGCCGGACCGGGGCGGCCGGCCCAGAGTCGGCCCGCGGTGCGGCCGGCCCTGAGGTCGTTGTCGATGATGGTGCGCAGGAAGTTGGAGATCGGCGCGGACGGGGAGTCTGTGGTCATAGAGTTGGATGAAATGCGCGCAAATGGCGGACAGAGCTATAAACTAGCGCACATTATGACGCAAACGGCATTGTTTCTGTCGCTGGCCCAATTCCTGACGAGCCTCGGGTTCATGTTGGCGTTCCTGGCGCTCGAGCTCGGCCTGGCCTGGGTGCTGCTGTACCTTCGCCTGCGCGCCCGCGCGGGCGATGCGTCGTGGATGCTGGCCTACCGATTTTGGGTCCGGGTGTATGCCCTGTCGCTGATCCTCAGTTTCGCCGCCGCGATTCCCGTCCTGATCCAGCTCGGCACGTTGTGGCCGGACTTCATGGAAAAGGCCGGCGAGGTCGCCGGGCCGCTGGTCGCCGCCGCCGTGCTCACCGCCTTTGTCTTCAAGTCCTGCTTTCTGGGCGCCATGTTGTATGGGCAGCGCCGCCTGTCGGACGGGACGCATACGCTCACGGTGTTCATGGTGGTGGTGGGCGCGAGCCTGACCGCGTACTGGATCATGGCCTTCATGGCCTGGACCCAGATGCCGATCGGCGCCTCGCTGGTGGACGGACGCTATCAGGTGCGTAGCTGGTTGCCGATCCTCGGCGGCCGTCTCGCGCCCACGCTGTTCGGCCTGATGGCGGTGGGCGGCCTGATGGTCGCCGCCGCCTTGATGCTGGCCGTCACGGCGGTGCGCACGCGCACGCGCCCCAGCGACGAGGGCGACCGCCGCGTCTACGCCACCGGCGTGTGGCTGCTGCTCGTCTGCATCCTGGCGCAGGCCGCGCTGGTGGTCAACCTGGGCCGTGTGCTGATGCCCGCGCAGCCCGCGCGCGCGGCCGCGGTGGTGCCGCAGTGGCACAGCACCCCGAGCGCCGAGCTGACCGTGGCGGCCTGGCCGGACGCCGAGCGGCAGGCCAACGATTGGGAGTGGCGCTGGCCCATCGAGGCGCCGGGCTGGATCGCGCGCGATCCCGGCGGCGAGGTGCGCGGCCTGGACCATTTCTCGGGGATGACGCCGCCGGTCCTGGCCACCTACTGGACGTTGCGGGTGGCCCTGCTGGCGGGGGCCTTGCTGGCGCTGATCGCGGTCGCGGCCTGGTGGCGCGGCTGGCGCCTGGGCCATGAGCCCGACGGGTTGCGGCCGCTCGGCCGCGCCGCCCTGCGCCTGTCGACGGTGCTCGCCTGCGTGATCCAGATCGCGGGGTTTGCGCACGTATTCATCGGCGCCATGCCCTACGCCATTTATGGCACGGTGACCCTGCGCGAGCTCGATGCAGTCACCGATCTGGGCGAGCATGCCGCCATCACCCTGGCCTATGTGCTGGTGTATGCGGTGCTGCTGCTGGGCTTTTACCAACTGCTGCGCCACATCACGCGCTACGGCGTGGTGCCGGTGGCCCGGCGCAGGGGGCGCGCATGATCGAGTCGCTGGCCGCCATCCTCGGCCTGGGCGCCCAGGACCCGGCCTTCTGGATGCCCCTGGCGTTTGCCGGGGTGTTCTTTGTCATCGTCGTCGCCGGCGTGGTCCTCGACGGTTTCGACGTTGGCGTCGGCTGCCTGTCCCTGATCGCGCCGCGAGCCTTGCGCCCGCGCATGCTGTCGCTGCTCAGCCCCTGGCGCGACGCCAACGAATTCTGGATGTTCCTCGGGATCGGCCTGTATGCCGCCGCCTTTCCCTATGCCTGGGCCGAGACCCTGGGCCGCCTGTATGGGCCGATGTCGTTGCTGGCCCTGGGCACGCTGCTGCGCTCGGCCTGCTTCGAGCTGCGCCTGCGCGCCCCGGCGGAGCTCCAAGGGCGCTGGCAGATCGGCTTCGGGCTGGGGTCGCTGCTGACCGCCTTTGCGCATGGCGCCATGCTGGCGCGCATCGCGGTCGGCTACGAGTCCGGCCCCGGCTATACCGGCTTTGCCGTCGCCATGGGCGGCTGCGCCGTGGCGGCGTACGGCCTGCTGGGCGCCGCCTGGCTGATGATGCGCGAGGGCGGCGAGCTGCGCATGCGCGCGGTCACTTGGGCGCGGCGGGCCATCCGCTGGACGGCGGTGGCCGCCGTCGGCGTGTCGGTGGTGCTGGATTTCTCTAATGCGGGCGTGTTCCTGAAATGGGGCGACGCGACGCGCGGCTGGATGGTCGGCGCGACCTGGGGCGTCCTGCTGACGTGCTTCGTCCTGGCCGAAATGACCCTGCAGCGCATGATCAACCACAGCTACCGCGCCTCGGCCGTGCCCTTCGGGCTGGTGCTGGCGATGTTCCTCGTGGTGCTGGGCGGCCTGGCTTACAGCTTTTTCCCTTATCTCGTCCTCGACGAGGTGACGATCTGGGACGCGGCCGCGCCTGTCGAGACCCTGCGCCTGGGGCTGTCGGCCACCGTGATCGCGCTGCCGGTGGCGCTGATCTTCAACCTCTGGGTCTATTGGCGCATGTTCGGCCGTTCGCGGCCCCCCGAGCCGCCGAGCTTTCCGGGCTGAGCGGGCGCGCCGGTTCCGGGCGCCGCCCGCCGCCGGGCTATGATAGGGGCCTCACGCAACTTTCTTCCGCTACGCTTTCGCATGACCTCCCCCCTGGAAACCCTGAGGCAGATTTTCGGCTACGAGTCCTTCCGGGGCGAACAGGGACACATCATCGAGCACGTGGTCGCCGGGGGCGACGCCCTGGTGCTGATGCCCACCGGCGGGGGCAAGTCCCTGTGCTATCAGATCCCGGCCATCGTGCGGCCCGGCACCGGCGTGGTGGTCTCGCCGCTGATCGCCTTGATGCAGGACCAGGTCGATGCCCTGCTCGAGCTCGGCGTGCGGGCGGCGTTCTTGAATTCCTCGCAGGACGCGGCCGAGGCCCGGCGCGTCGAGCGGGCCTATGCACAGGGCGAGCTCGACCTGCTGTATGTCGCACCCGAGCGCCTGCTCACGCCGCGCTGCATGGAATTGCTCGAGCGCGGCCGCATCGCCCTGTTCGCCATCGACGAGGCGCACTGCGTGTCGCAGTGGGGCCATGACTTCCGGCCGGAATACCTGGGCCTGTCCGTCCTCGCCGAGCGCTGGCCCGAGGTGCCGCGCATCGCGCTGACCGCGACCGCCACCGACGCCACGCGCGCCGAGATCGCCACGCGCCTGGGGCTCGAGGATGCGCCCCGCTTCGTCGCCAGTTTCGACCGGCCCAACATCTGCTACCGCATCGTGGAAAAGCACGAGGTGCGCCGCCAGTTGCTGGACTTCATCCGCGCCGAGCATGCCGGGGAATGCGGCATCGTCTATGCCCTGTCGCGCGCGCGGGTCGAGCAGACGGCGGAGTTCCTGTCGCGTCACGGCATCGCCGCCTTGCCTTACCACGCCGGGCTGGACGCGCGCACCCGCGCCGACCACCAGGCGCGCTTTCTGCGCGAGGACGGCATCGTCATGGTCGCCACCATCGCCTTCGGCATGGGGGTCAACAAGCCCGACGTGCGCTTCGTCGCCCACATCGACCTGCCCAAGTCGATCGAGGGCTATTACCAAGAGACCGGGCGCGCCGGGCGCGACGGCCTGCCCGCCGATGCCTGGCTGGCCTACGGCCTGCAGGACGTGGTGCAGCAGCGGCGCATGATCGACGATTCCGAGGGCGACGCCCTGCACCAGCGCCGCCAGGTGCGCCAGTTGGACGCCATGCTGGCCTTGTGCGAGACCGTCACCTGCCGGCGCCAGGACCTGCTCGCCTATTTTGGACAGGCCATCGAGCCCTGCGGCAATTGCGACACCTGCCTCGAGCCCCCGGCGGCCTGGGACGGCACGGTCGCCGTGCAAAAGCTGCTGTCGGCCATCTACCGCCTGTGGCGCGAACGCGGCCAGCGCTTTGGCGGCGGCCATCTGATCGACATTCTGCGCGGCCAACTGACGGACCGGGTGAAACAGCATGAGCACCAGGCGCTGAGCGTTTTTGGAGTGGGCGAGAACCTGTCGGTGGACGCCTGGCGCGGTGTCCTGCGCCAGGCCCTGGCCCTGGGCCTGCTGACGGTGGATCTGGAAGGCTATGGCACCCTGGCCCTGACCGAGGCCAGCCGCGCCGTGCTGAGGGGCGAGCGCACCCTGATGCTGCGCCCCGTGGACACCAAGCGCGTCAAGCCCCGCCGCCAGCGCACCACCACGGCGGCGCAGTTGGACGCCCTGCCGCCCGATGCCCTGGCGCGCTTCGAGCACCTGCGCGCCTGGCGCGGCCGCGTGGCGCGCGCGCACAGCGTACCGGCGTATGTGATCTTTCACGATGCGACGCTGCGCGAAATCGCCCTGCGCAATCCCGACAGCCTGGATGCGCTGGCCGGCGTCAGCGGGGTGGGCGAGCGCAAGCTCGAGACCTACGGCCCCGACGTGGTGGCCTGTGTCCTGCAGTTGCGCGATTGAGGCCGGGGGGGCGCGCCCCGAGGCGGCCCTATCAGTGTCCTGCTCGGCGCATCCGGATTGGGGTGCGGGTATTCACCGAGCAGGGTGCTAGAACAGATCGGATTCCGACCCGCCCGCCGGGGCCTTGAGGCCCAGGTGCTGCCAGCAGCGGCGCGTGGCCATGCGGCCGCGCGGGGTGCGTTGCAGGTAGCCGTGCTGGATCAGGTAGGGCTCGATCACGTCCTCGATGGTGTCGCGCTCCTCGCCGATGGCCGCCGCCAGGCTGTCCACGCCCACCGGGCCGCCGTCGAACTTGTGCACCACGGCCTCGAGCAGCCTGCGGTCCATCAGGTCCAGCCCCTGGGGATCGACCTCGAGCATGGCGAGCGCGGCGTGCGCGACCTGGACGTCGATGCGCCCGCCCGCCTTGACCTCGGCGTAGTCGCGCACGCGGCGCAACAGGCGGTTGGCGATGCGCGGCGTGCCCCGCGCGCGGCGGGCGATTTCGGCCGCGCCCTCGGCGGTCGCGTTGGCGCCCAGCAGCCCGGCGCTGCGGCCGACGATGTGGGCGAGGTCCTCGGCGCTGTAGAACTCGAGCCGCGACACGATCCCGAACCGGTCGCGCAGCGGGTTGGTCAGCATGCCGGCGCGCGTGGTGGCGCCCACCAGCGTGAAGGGCTGCAGGTCGATCTTGACGCTGCGCGCGGCCGGCCCCTCGCCGATCATGATGTCGATCTGGAAGTCCTCGAGGGCGGGATAGAGGATTTCCTCGACCACGGGTGAGAGGCGGTGGATTTCGTCGATGAACAGCACATCGTTGCGTTCGAGGTTGGTCAGCATGGCCGCCAGGTCGCCGGGACGCTCGAGCACCGGCCCCGAGGTCTGGCGCAATTGCACGCCCATCTCGTGGGCGATGATATGCGCGAGGGTGGTCTTGCCCAGGCCCGGCGGGCCGAACAGCAGGACGTGGTCGAGGGCCTCGCCGCGGCCGCGCGCGGCCGCGATGAAGATGTCGAGCTGTTCGCGCACCCGCGCCTGGCCCACGTAGTCGCCCAGCGTCCGGGGGCGCAGCGCGCGCTCGATCGAGTCCTCGGCGGGGGAGGCGATCTCGGGGGTGACCAGGCGCGCCTCGAAGGGCGAGCTGGACAGGGAGTCGGGTTGGA
This sequence comes from Castellaniella sp. GW247-6E4, assembly GCF_040276065.1. Classification (NCBI taxonomy): domain Bacteria; kingdom Pseudomonadati; phylum Pseudomonadota; class Betaproteobacteria; order Burkholderiales; family Alcaligenaceae; genus Castellaniella; species Castellaniella sp. GW247-6E4. The sequence goes on from NZ_JBELOI010000006.1 coordinate 211,154, forward strand.
TGGCCATGAAAACGCTGTGTCGATATACAGTATCCGTCGTATGCTAACACCACTGCGGCCCGGCGCGGGAGCCGCCGGCGCCGCGTTTGCGCGCGCGGGGCCGCCCGCGCCTAGCCGCGCGCCAGGGACTTCAGCGCCTGGCGGATGCCGTCCGAGACGTCCAGCCCCTTGGGCAGGGCCTCGAGGGCCTTGCGCGATTCCGCGGCGGAATAGCCCAGTGCCAGCAGGGCGTTGAGCACGTCGTCGCCCGCGCCGCGGCCGGTGTCCATGGCGCGCGCATCGCCGGTTGCGGGCGCCAGTTTGCCGCGCAGTTCGAGCAGCAGCCGCTCGGCGGTTTTCTTGCCGATCCCGGGCACCTTGATCAGCCGGCCCGATTCCTGCAGCTCGACCGCATCGGCCAGGTCGGCCACGCTCATTCCCGAGAGCAGGGACAGCGCGGTGCGCGCGCCGATGCCCGTCACCTTGATCAGCGCGCGAAAGGCCGCGCGTTCGTCGCGGCTGGAAAATCCGTACAGCACGTGCGCGTCCTCGCGCACCGCGAGGTGGGTGTGCAGGGTGACGGTCTGGCCGACCGGCGGCAGCTTGTACAGCGTGCTCATGGGCACGTCGATTTCATAACCCAGTCCGCCGGCCTCGATACAGACCGTGGGGGGGGTGAGTTCCAGCAGGGTGCCGGTGATGCGGCCGATCATGATGAGCTCCTGTGAGGGGTCCGTCGACGGCGGGTCGGCGTCATGTGATCAGCCGGCCCGCGCGGATGCGCCGCGCGCCCCGGGCCGGCGGCATGCCCGCCAGGGTGTCGAGTCGCCGGGCCAGCGGCTCGAAGTGCGCGTGGCAGATGGCGCAGGCGAGCGCGTCGGCGGCGTCGGGCGCCGGGTCGCCGTCCAGCGACAGCAGGCGGCGCACCATGGCCTGGACCTGCTCCTTGGCGGCGCGCCCGGTGCCGACCACGGATTTCTTGATTTGCAGGGCGGTGTATTCATGCACCGCCAGGCCGCTGTCGGCCAGCGCGCACAGCGCCGCGCCGCGCGCCTGGCCCAGCAGCAGGGTGGACTGCGGGTTGGCGTTGAGAAACACCTTTTCCATGGCGGCCACGTCCGGCCGGGCATCGCGCGCCACCTCGCGCAGATTGTCGAGGATGACTTTGAGGCGCTCGGCCAGGGCCAGCGTCGAGGGCGCCACGATGGTGCCGCTGGCGACATAGCGCAGGGCGGCGCCCCGGACCTCGATGACGCCGAAGCCGGTGCGCCGCAGGCCCGGATCGATGCCCAGGATGCGCATCAGGGCCTGTTCACACGATCGAGCGGATTTTTCATGCCTTCGCGACTCCTTGAGTGGCGCCACCGGGCCCTAGTGGCGGAAGTGGCGGATGCCGGTATACACCATGGCAAGTCCACGTTCGTCGGCCGCGGCGATCACCTCGTCGTCGCGGATGCTGCCGCCGGGCTGGATCACGCAGGTCGCGCCGGCCTCGGCCACCACGTCCAGGCCGTCGCGAAACGGAAAGAACGCGTCCGAGGCGACGGCCGAGCCCGCCAGGGTCAGGCCGGCGTTTTCGGCCTTGATCGAGGCGATGCGCGCCGAATCGATGCGGCTCATCTGGCCGGCGCCCACCCCCAGCGTCATGCCCTGGCCGACGAAGACGATGGCGTTGGACTTGACGTGCCGGGCCACGGTCCAGGCGAACAGCAGGTCGCGCATTTGTGCCTCGGTGGGCGCCTGGCGGGTCACGATGCGCACGTCGGCCGCGCCGAGCGGCGCCGCGTCCGGATCCTGGACCAGCCAGCCGCCGCCCACGCGCTTGACGTCGTAGGGATTGTGGCCCGCACCCGCCGCGACCTCGAGCACGCGGACGTTCTTTTTGGCCGAGAGCAGGGCGAGGGCGCTGCCGGTGTAGGCCGGCGCCAGCAGCACCTCGACGAATTGTTCGCCGATGGCCTGCGCGGCGGCCTCGTCGACCGGCGTGTTGAAGGCGATGATGCCGCCGAAGGCCGAGGTCGGGTCGGTCTGGAAGGCGCGGCGGTAGGCCGCGTGCGCATCGGCGCCCAGCGCCACGCCGCAGGGGTTGGCATGTTTGACGATCACGCAGGCCGGCGTCTGGAAGTCGCGCACGCATTCCCAGGCGGCATCCGCGTCGGCGATGTTGTTGTAGGAGAGCTCCTTGCCCTGGATCTGGCGGTAGCCGGCGAGCAGTCCGGGGCGCACCTGCGCGTCACGGTAGAAGGCGGCCTTCTGGTGCGGGTTTTCGCCATAGCGCAGCACCTGCTCGCGGCGCATCTGGATCGTCAGGGTGCGCGGCCAGTCCTCGCGCGGCGGCGCGGCCTCGGGCGCCGGCTCGCGGGCCGCCAGGCTGCTGAGGTAGTCGGCGATGGCGCCGTCGTAGGCGGCGGTATGGGCGTAGACCTTGGCGGCGAGCTCGAGGCGCAGGCCGTAAGACGGCTGGTGCTGGGGGCCGTCCATATCGGCCAGCACGCGCGCGTAGTCGACCGGGTCGATCACCACCGTCACGCCGCCGGCCGGTGAACCGTGGTTCTTGGCCGCCGAGCGCAGCATGGCCGGGCCGCCGATGTCGATATTCTCGATCGCGTCGGCCAGGATGCAGTCGGGCTTGGCGACGGTTTTCTGGAAGGGATAGAGGTTCACCACCAGCAGGTCGATGGGCGGGATGTCCTGCTCGGCCAGGGTGCGCATGTGCTCGGCGCTGTCGCGGCGCGCCAGCAGGCCGCCGTGGATGCGCGGATGCAGGGTCTTGACGCGGCCATCGAGAATCTCGGGGGAGCCGGTGTGGGCGGCCACCTCGGTCACCTCGAGGCCGGCCTCGGCGAGCAGGCGCGCCGTGCCGCCGGTGGACAGCAGGCGCACGCCGCGCTGCGCGAGGGCCTGGGCAAATTCGACGATGCCCGATTTGTCGGATACCGAGATCAAAGCGGTCTGGATGGTCATAACGGGAACAATGGATGAGAGAGTGGGAAATCGGTGCGTGGGCGGCGGCGCGGCGGCCGGGGCGCCCTAGGCCGCGAGGCCGTGGGCCTGGAGTTTCTTGCGCAGGGTGCCGCGCGTGATCCCCAGCATGTCGGCGGCGCGCGACTGGTTGCCCGCGGTGCGCTCGAGGGCGACTTGCAGGACCGTGCGTTCGACGCAATGAGTCACCATGGACAGGACGTTGTGCGCCTCGGAGTCGCCCAGGTCCTCGAAATAGCGATCCAGTTGGTCGCGCACGGCTCGTTCCAGTGGTGTGGTGCTCATCATGCTTGCTTTTGTCATGTGTCAGTGTCGATGGGGCATGGCGCCGGCGGGCTCGGCCCGGGCGCCGAGGTCCCGGCCGTCGAACCAGCGCTCCAGCGCCGCGGTCTGCTCGCCGGTGGTTTCGAGGGTCATGATGCCGGGCAGCAGTTCGCCGGCCTCCGGCAGGCCCTCGAGGTACCAGCCGATGTGTTTGCGCGCCGAGCGCACGCCGGTGCGCTCGCCGTAAAACGTATAGTGATCCTCCAGGTGCTCGAGCAGATGCCCGCGCAGTTCACCGTAGGTCGGCGCGGGCAGGTGCCGGCCGTGCGCCAGGTAGTGCGCGATCTCGCGAAAGATCCATGGGCGCCCCTGCGCCGCGCGGCCGATCATGATCGCGTCGGCTCCAGTGTAGTCCATCACCTGGCGGGCCTTTTCGGGCGTGTCGATATCGCCGTTGGCGATCAGCGGAATGCGAATGGCCGCGCGCACCTCGCGGATGGTGTCGTACTCGGCCTCGCCCGCGTACAGGTCGCAGCGCGTGCGGCCGTGCAGGGTCAGCGCCGCGACGCCGCAGTCCTCGGCCAGGCGCGCGACGCGCACCGCGTTGCGGCTGTCGCGATCCCAGCCGGTGCGGGTCTTGAGGGTCACCGGCACGCCCAGCGGCGCGCAACTGGACACTACGCGCTCGAGGATGCGCGCGATCAGGGCCTCGTCGCGCAGCAGGGCCGAGCCCGAGGCCACGCTGCAGACCTTTTTCACCGGACAGCCCATATTGATGTCGATGATGCGCGCGCCCTTGCGGATATTGAACACCGCCGCCTCGGCGAGCATGTTGGGATCGGCGCCGGCGATCTGCACCGCGATGGGATCGGGCTCGCCCGCGTGGTCGATTCGCCGCGAGGTCTTGACGCTGTCCCACAGCCGGGGGTTGCTGGCCGCCATTTCCGAGACCGCGTAGGCGGCCCCCAGGGCCTTGCACAGCCGCCGGTAGGGGCGATCGGTGACGCCGGCCATCGGCGCCGCACAAACGGGGTGGGGAAGGGTCCAGGAACCAATGCGCATGGGCGGCATTTTAACCCTTGAGGAAACCGCGTTGGCGGGCCTTAATGTTAATGGCGTTGCCCCTGCAGCAGGTGCCGCGCCAGCGGCGCGCGCAGCGCCGGGGCGAGGTCCAGCGCCGCCAGGGCCGCGCCGCACAGATGCCGCAGCAGCGGGTTGCCGGTGGCGAACACCCGGGGCAGGGTATCGGTGACGGCCAGGGTCAGGCCGCGGTCGATGCGGCGCCGGCTGGCGAAGCGCTCCAGCGCGGGCTGGACGTCCTCGTCGGGCCTGGCCAGCCAGGGCGCCAGGGCATCGGCCAGTTGCGCGGCGTCGCGCAGGCCGAGGTTCAGCCCCTGCCCGGCGACCGGATGCAAGGTTTGGGCGGCGTTGCCCACCGAGGCCACGCCGGTGCCCCGCAGGGCCGGCCCCGCATGCATCGACAGGGGAAAGACGTGCATCGCGCCGATCTTGCCCAAGGCGCCCAGGCGCTGGCCGAAGGCCTGCTGCAAGGCGGCGCCGAAGGCGTCGTCGTCCAGGGCTTCGAGGGCCCGCGCGCGGTCGGGCGGGACGCACCAGACCAGGCTGTACAGGTCTCCGCCGTCGGGATGGGGCAACAGGGCCAGCGGGCCGTGGCGCGTGAAGCGTTCGAAGGCGCGGCCGGGGATCGGCCGGGACGCGCGGATAGTGGACAGCACGGCGTGCTGGCCGTATTCGCGGTGCAGTCCGCGCGGACGCTCGCCGTCCGAGACCAGCGCGGCGCGCGCGTCGAGATCCAGGTCGCCCACCCGCAGTCGCACCGGCCTGCCCGGCCGGGGGCGGCCGGGGCGCTCGAGGATGCGTTCGATGCCGCTGGCGCGGGCCGCCGCGTGCAGCGCGGCCAGGACCTCGTCGTAGGAGACCACGCAGCCCAGGCGCGGCACGCCCAGGTCGTGGTGGTCGATCAGGGTGCGGCCCAGGTGGCCGGCCTGCGAGACGTGGACGGTCAGGATCTCGGCCGCATGCGCCGGCCAGGCGTCCAGGGACTCGAGCAGCGCGCGGCTGCCGTGGTTCAGCGCCAGGGTGCGCGGATCCACCGAGCGGCCCTCGGCGCACGGCGCCGGTTCCGGGCCCAGCAGCGCGATGCGCCCGGGGTCGGGCGCGCGCCGCGCCAGGCACAGCGCCAGGGCGCAGCCCACCGGCCCGGTGCCGATGATCGCGATGTCGTATGCGGGAGTAGCCATGGGGAGCCTGTCGCGAAGCGCGTCCGTGGACGAGGAATTGCTCATTTTAGTGGAGTCGGCGGCCCTCGGCGCCGCGCCGTGGGGTCGCCCCCAAATGCTTTAAACTAGCGAGGTCATTTTCCTCGACGGATGGTCTTTCCGATGGATGTTCTCGGCTGGCTGCGGCCCTGGGAATTCTCGCCCACGTTCGTGCTCGTGTTCCTCGCCGCCGCGGCCCTGTTCGTGCGCGGCCGCCGGGCGCACCGCGTGGGCAAGGTCCGCCAGTGGCTGTTCTGGGCCGGCATGATCGTGCTGTATCTGTCCTTGCACACCCGCATCGACTACTACGCCGAACGCATGTTCTTCATCCATCGCCTGCAGCACCTGGTCCTGCATCACCTGGGCCCCTTGCTGGTGATGGCCGCGTTTCCGGGCCAGGTGATGCGCGCCGGCCTGCCGCTGGCCTGGCGCACGGCGCTGGCCCGCGCACGGCGACACAACCGCGCAGTCCGCGTCATCGAGGCCCTGGCCACGCACAAGGTGCTCGTGCCGCTGCTGTTCGTCGCACTGGTGCTCGTCTGGCTCGAGCCCACCGTCCAGTTCTACTCGATGCTGGACTGGCGCATCTACCGCTTCATGAACTGGTCGGTGGTGATCAGCGGCTGCCTGTACTGGAACCTGATCCTCGATCGGCGCCCCAGCCCCCCGGCGGCCATGAGTCCGGGCGCGCGGATCTTTTCGCCGATCCTCACCATGGTGCCGCAGATGATTGCCGGCGCGGTCATCGTGTTCACCGAGCACGACATCTACCCGGTGTTCGACCTGTGCGGCCGCGCCCTGTCGGACTTCAGCGCCGTCGATGACCAGATTTTCGGCGGCTTGATCATGTGGATCCCGGCGGGCCTGATCGAGACCTTCGGCCTGATGGTCGCGCTGGGCACCCTGATGCGGCTGTCCAAGCGCAACCGCCTGCCGCAGCGCCCGCGCCGGCAACGGCCCGCGCCGGCCGGCACCGGATGAACGGCCGCGTACCCGGGTGGGCGCGCGGCCTGTGCCTGGCGGCCGCGCTCGCCGTGCCCTGCGCCTTGCCGGCGCAGCCCACCGGCTTGCCCAGCATGGGTTCGGCCTCGTCCGACGAGCTCTCGCCCCCGGTCGAGCGCCTGCTGGGCGACGCCATCATGGAGCAGGGCCGCCACGACCCCACCTACATCGCCGACCCCGACATCAATCAATACCTGACCGCGCTGGGCCGCGATCTGGCGGCGCACGCGCCCCAGCCCCTCGAGCAGCGCATCACCGTCTTTCCGGTGCGCGATCCGCAGATCAACGCCTTCGCCATGCCCGGCGGCTACATCGGCGTCAACAGCGGGCTGGTGTATGCCGCCCAGAGCGAGTCCGAGCTGGCGGCGGTGCTCGCCCACGAGATCGGCCACGTCATGCAGCGCCACATCGCGCGCGGGATTTCGCAGCAGTCCCAGAGCACCGGCATCATGGTCGCCAGCATGGTCGGGGCGTTGCTGGCGGCGCTGGCCGGCCAGGGGGACCTGGCCATGGGGGTCGCCACCTTTGGTCAGGCCGCCGCCATCGACCGCCAACTGGGTTTTTCGCGCAGCGCCGAGCAGGAGGCCGATCGCGCCGGCCTGCAGATGATGCGCCAGGCCGGCTTCGACACGCGCGGCATGGTCGAGATGTTCCGCCGCCTGATGAACGCCTCGCGCCTGAACGAAGGCCGCGGGGGCGGCTATGCCTCCACCCACCCGCTGTCGATCCAGCGCATGTCCGACATCGAGAATCGCGTGCGCGAGTATGCGCCCAAGGCCCACGCCGACAGCGCCGGGTTCTGGTTCTCGCGGGTGCGCCTGGGCCTGATCCAGTCGCAGTCCAATGCGGACCGCCAGCGTATGCAGTTGTCCCTGCGCACCGACGCGAAAGAGGCCCAGGGGGTGCGCAAGGCCGCCGCCCTGTACGGCCTGGCCTGGCTGGACTGGCAGGCCAAGGACTATGAGGCGGCCAGCCAGCGCCTGACCGAGGCGCGCGCGGCCGGCTCGGCCGCGCTGCTGGATGTCCTGGCGATCCAGCTCGAGCGCGCGCAGGGCCGCGACGCCCTCGAGACCGCCGCCGCGGCCTGGCGCCGCTGGCCCGGCAGCCAGGGGGTGGCGGTGGCCTACGCGCAGGCGCTGCAAGCGGCCGGCCGCGACCAGGCGGCCGTCGAGTTCCTGCAGGCTCGCGTCCGCCAGTGGCCCGAGGCCGCGGATTTCCAAAAGCTGCTCGCCGGCAGCCTCGATCATCTGGGCAATGCGGTCGAGGCCCGCGAGGCGATGGCCCGTTATCACGAAGAGACCGGCGCCCTGTCCACGGCGGTCGAGCTTTTGCAGCAGGCCCGCACCCTGAGCGATGATTTCTACGAGCAGTCCAGGCTGGACACCCGCATCCGCGCCCTGCGTGACGAGCTCGAGACTCGGCGCGCCTTGCTGGAACGCTTCAAGTCATAGTGTCGAAATAGCCCGCCAGGCGCGCCGGCAGCCACAGCAGGTTGCCGGGAAAGGCGCCCGTGGCGAACCCCGTGTGCCCACCCTGCGCGGGCTGGTGCAGCAGGACGGCGTCGGAGGCGTCGCGCGAACCGGGCAGCGAGGCCTGGGGCACGAGCGGATCGTTGCGCGCGTTCAGGATCAGCGTCGGCAGGCGGATGCCCTGCAGCAGCGGCAGGCTGGAGGCGCGCGTCCAGTAGTCCAGCGCATTGCGGTAGCCGTGCATGGGCGCGGTGTACAGATCATCGAGCTCGCGCAACGTGCGTAGCTGCTGGGTGCGCATGACGTCGATCGAGCCCGGGAAACTGTCGGCCTTGCCGAGGATCTTGCGCCGGATCGTCCGCAGGAAATAGCGCGAATACAGGTGGCGGCCGAGAAAGGTGTCCGAGAGCTTGCGCCCGCAGGCGGGCAGGTCCATGGGCACCGAGACCGCGGCCGCGGCCTCGAGCGGGATGGCGCCGGCCCCCGCCTCGCCCAGGTATTTCAGCAGCGCGTTGCCGCCCAGCGAGATCCCGGCGGCGCGCCAGCGCGCGCCCGGCAGGCGGCGGCGCGCGTGTTGCAGCAGGCTCTCGATTTCGGGCGTGTCGCCCGAGTAATAGGCGCGCGCCATGCGGTTGGGAAAGCCCGAGCAGCCGCGGAAGTGGGCGATCGCCACGACCCAGCCGCGCGCCCGGAAATAGTGCGCGATCGATTGGCTGTAGTGGCTGAGGCTGCCGCCCTCGAGGCCGTGGAACAGGATCAGTGCGTCGCAATCGGCGGGCAGCCGCGCCCAGTCGTCGTCGTGCATCCAGCGCCGCGCGCCCGTCGGAGCCAGCGCGGCCTCGTGTGGCGCGGCCGCGCCATCGGGCAGGCGCTCGGGGTGCAGCCCCGGGCCGCACCAGTCCAGGTCGAGGAAGTCGCCATCGGCCAGCTCCAGGCGTTCGCGCACGAAATGGACGTGATGGTGTTGGGCGAACAGGGCGCTGTACAGGGTCTGCGCGTGGCCGCCCGGCAGCCAGCCCGGAACCGGGCACTGGCTGGCGTCGATGTGCGCGCCCATGGCCCCGGCCCCGGTCAGTGCACGGTCTGCGAGTCGCCCCGCAGATCGAACAATTCCGCCTGGCGGGGCGCGTTCGAGGTGTGATGCACCACCATCCGCCAGCCTTGCGGGCCCTTGTGGTAGATGTTGGTGGTGTAGAAGTTCAGGGTGTCCTTGCCGCGCGGCGTATCGACCATGAGCTGTTCGATCAGCACGTGCACCGAGCTCATCACGCCCGTCATCACCGTGGCGCGCATCGGGAACGCGGCGATCGGGCCGTTGGCGAGGATATGCTCCCAGGCGTCGCGCACGGCGCTCTGGCCGATCACGCGCAGGCCGCCCGGGTGGATGCAGACGATATCCTCGTCATCCCCCCAGACGCGCATCATCATGGCCACATCGGCTTGGCGCATGGCTTCGTAGAAAGCGTATTCGGCTTCTTCGGGGGTCGGAAACATGGAGTGTGTCGCAAAGCGCCGGGGCCGGGCCGCCGGCGGGTCTCGGGGTCTTGCTAGTGGTGGCCGTGGACTTTCTCGCCCTCGCGCAACGCGTAGCGCGCGCCGCAGTACTGGCATTTGGCCACGTCGGACTTGAGGACCTCGATGTAGATGCGCGGGTGCATGCTCCACAGGGGGGATTTGGGGCCGGGGCAATGGACCGGCAGATCGTCGGCGCCGACGTAGATGATGTCCTGCTCGGGGACCTTGGGCGGGGTGCTCATGTTCAGACCTTGGCGAGCCAGTGGTGGAATTTCGGGGTCTTGCCGCTGACGACGTCGAAGAACGCCTTTTGCAATTGCCCGGTGATCGGCCCGCGTTCGCCGGCGCCGATCTGGCGGCCGTCGATCTCGCGGATGGGGGTGACCTCGGCGGCGGTGCCGGTAAAGAACGCCTCGTCGGCGATGTACAGATCGTCGCGCGTCAGGCGCCGCGTCACGATCTGGAGGCCCAGTTCCGCCGCCAGTTGATGGATGGTGTTGCGGGTGATGCCCGTCAGCGCCGAGGCGATCTCGGGCTCGTACAGCACGCCGTCGCGCACCATGAAGATGTTTTCCCCCGAGCCCTCGGCCACGAAGCCATCGGTGTCGAGCAGGATGGCCTCGTCGTAGCCGTGGTCCAGCGCCTCGGCGTTGGCCAGGATCGAATTGGCGTAGGTGCTGGCGACCTTGGCGCGCGGCATGGTGACGTTCACGTGTTGGCGCGCGTAGGACGAGACCTTGACCCGGATGCCCTGACGCAGGGCGTCCTCGCCCAGATAGGCGCCCCAGGGCCAGGCGGCGATGGCGACGTGGACCGAGGCGCCGCGCGGCGAGACGCCCATTTTTTCCGAGCCGTAGAACACCAGCGGACGGATATAGCAGGATTCCAGCGCGTTGCGGCGCACGACCTCGATGTGGGCCTCGGAGATCGCGTCCTGGGAATACGGAATCCGCATCTGGTAGATATGGGCCGAATTGAACAGGCGGCGCGTGTGGTCGGCGAGCCTGAAGATCGCGGTGCCGTGATCGGTCTTGTAGGCCCTGACGCCCTCGAATACCGCCAGCCCGTAGTGCAGCGAGTGCGTCAGCACGTGCGTGGTGGCCTCGCGCCACGGAACCAGCTTGCCGTCATACCAGATAAAGCCGTCGCGGTCTGCCATGGACATCGCGTTCTCCTTCGATGGGAAGGCGTTTATTGTACCAATTGCCCGGCCTCGAGCTAAGCGCGCTAAAATAGACAGGTTATGGACGCGCGTGCCCCATCGCGGCGGCGCGCGCAACAACGGCCACAGATGACTGAAACCCCTCGCACCGACCCCCCCGTCGCGCAACCCGTTCCCTTTTCCAGCTTCGGCCTGCACCCGGGCATCATGCAAGCGGTCGAGGCGACCGGCTATGCCTCGGCGACCCCGATCCAGGCCGCCGCGATCCCGCTGGCCATGGCGGGGCGCGACGTCATGGGCGCCGCCCAGACCGGCACGGGCAAGACCGCGGCCTTCTCGCTGCCGATCCTGCACCGGCTGATGCCCTTTGCCAGCAACAGCGCCTCCCCGGCCCGCCACCCGGTGCGCGCGCTGATCCTCACGCCCACGCGCGAGCTCGCCGACCAGGTGCACGCCAACGTCGCCCTCTACAGCAGCCACGTGCCGCTGCGCACCGCCGTGGTGTTCGGCGGCGTCGACATCCGGCCGCAGCGCGACCTGCTGCGCCAGGGTTGCGAGATCCTCATCGCCACGCCGGGCCGCCTGCTCGACCATGTCGAGCAGCGCAACGTCAACCTCGGACAAGTCGGCATCCTGGTGCTGGACGAGGCCGACCGCATGCTCGACATGGGCTTCCTGCCCGATCTGGACCGCATCATGCGGCTGTTGCCCGAGGGGCGGCAGGGCCTGCTGTTCTCGGCGACCTTCAGCAACGAGATCCGCAAGCTCGGACGCACCTTTCTGCGCAATCCGGTCGAGGTCGAGGTCGCCCGCCCCAACGCGACGGCCGACACCGTCACCCAGGTCGCCTATCCCCTGGCCGGCGACGACAAGCGCCGGGCGGTGGTGCACCTGGTGAAATCGCGCAATCTGAACCAGGTCATCGTTTTTTCCAACACCAAGATCGGCTGCAGCCGCCTGGCGCGCCAGTTGGCGCAGGACGGCGTGCGCGCCGAGTCCATCCACGGCAACAAGTCCCAGATCGAGCGCATGAAGGCGCTGGACGCCTTCAAGGCCGGCGACCTCGAGGTCCTGGTGGCCACCGACGTGGCCGCGCGCGGCCTGGATGTCGCCGGGGTACCCTGCGTCATCAACTACGATCTGCCCTACAACGCCGAGGATTACGTCCACCGCATCGGCCGCACCGGCCGGGCCGGGGCCTCGGGCGAGGCCATCGCGTTCTTTGCCCCCGACGAGGAACGCTACCTGTCCGACATCGAGAAACTCATCAAGGTCCAGATCCCGCGTGGCGAGCTCGACCTGCCCCGCGCCTCGCGCCGCCGCCCCGTCGGCAGCCATCGCGGCGGCCCGCACCACTGGCACGACGATGCGCCGGTGGATGATTTCTTTACCAAGCCTTACGTCCCCGCGCCGCGCGATGCGGACGCGCCGCCGGCGGAATCATCGGTCGCGAGCCCGGTCGTCGTGTCCACGGGCCGCGCCGTGGGCGTCCTGCTAGGCGGCGGCGCCCATAAACTCTTTTAGGTCGCCGGGCCCGGCGTCGACGGGCGGCATCGATCCCGCCGCGCGCGCCAGGCGCTCGAGGTGCTGGATGTGCGGCAACTGAGTTCCCCAGAATCGCGTACCCCCCTGGTCCTGCAGCAGCAAGGTCGGGAAATTCTCGACGTCCTCGTCCCCCAGCCATTCTGGATCATCCTCGATGTCGATCCAGAGGAACAAGGCCTCGGGCATGCGCCGGGCCAATTCCTCGAAGGCGGGCCGGTATTGCGTGCAGGTGTCGCACCACGCGGCGCAATAACAGGCGATCCTCAGGCCCGCATGGGCCTCGAGACGCTCGCGCAGCGCCGGCAGATCGGTGCGGGGGTTAAAGACGGTCATACGGGCGGCGATCCGGTTGTTCGAGTGGGATATTGATGACTATGATAATCGTATTATCCGAAAGGGAAGGTTCGCATGACCCGACATGAACTGGCCTTGCGCAAGCACGGGCGGCCCTCCGGCCTGGCGCTGGTCGCGCAGGCCTTTCGCCGCGCCCTGATCAGTCAATTGCATCCCCGCATGCTGGCGGCCCTGTTGCTGCCCTTCGTCATCGCGTTCCTGGGCGCGGTGGTGCTGCTGTGGCTGTTCTGGGATCCCCTGACAGCCTGGCTCAACGGCGAGGCCTCGAGCTGGGGCGTGCTCAACACCATCGACGGCTGGCTGGTCGCCGCCGGCCTGTTTTCGCTGAAGCTCTGGCTGGTGCCGGTCATGGCCGCCGGCATCCTGCTGCCCATGGCCGGCATCCTCGGCCTGGTGATCGCGGCGGTGTTCGTGATGCCGCTGGTGCTGCGGCACCTCGAGCTTCGCGAATACAAGGGTGTGGGGCGCCAGGGCGCAAACGCCCTGGTGCTGGGCACCTGGAACGCCATCTGGGTCGGCGTGCTGTTTTGCATCGGCTGGCTGCTCACCATGCCCTTGTGGCTGATTCCGCCGCTCGCCCTGATCCTGCCGGTGTTCTGGTGGGCTTTTGCCTTTACACGCATGCTGCGCGTGGACGCCATGATCGAGCACGCCAGCCCGGCCGAGCGCCGCCTGCTGTGGCGGCGCCACAATCGCCAATTCTGGCTGATAGGCGGGTGCCTCGCGCTGATCAACCTGATCCCCCCCGCCTGGCTGGTGATCCCGGTGTTCTCGGCCCTGGTGTATGCGCACTTCTGCCTCGAGGCCATCCGCCGGCTGCGCGCCGAAACCGTCATCGACGTCTGAAGCCCATGCCCCAGCCGCCCAAAATCCGCCTGATCGCCATCGGCGATGAAATCCTGTCGGGCCGCCGGCAGGACAAGCATTTGTCCACGCTCATCGCGCTGCTGTCGGCGCGGGGCCTGTCATTGGACGCCGCCGAGTTCATCTCGGACGACGAGGACGACATCGCCGCGTGCCTGGCGCGCAGCTTCGCCACCGGCGACATCGTCTTTTGCTGCGGCGGCATCGGCGCCACGCCCGACGACCGCACCCGCCAGGCCTGCGCCCGCGCCCTGGGTGTGGGCCTCGCCCTGCACCCCGAGGCCGAGCGCCTGATCGGCGAGCGTTGCGCCGACATGGCCGCGCGCGGCCAGGGCAGCGCCGACATGCGCACCCCGGAAAATCTCCAGCGCCTGCAGATGGGCGTGTTCCCCATCGGCGCCGAGATCGTCCCCAACCCGTACAACAAGATTCCCGGCTTTTTCGTCCGCGACCACACCTTCATGCCGGGCTTTCCCGTCATGGCCGAGCCCATGATGGCCTGGACCCTGGACACCCGCTACATCCGCTGGCACCACCAGGTCGAACGCATCGAGCATTCCTTTCTGGTCTTCGAACTGCCCGAATCGCGCATCGCCCCGGCGCTCGAGGCGCTGGAGGCCCGTTGGGTCGGCGTCAAGGCATTCAGCCTGCCCAGCGTGGGCGGCGAGGGCGCCCGCCCGCACATCGAGCTGGGTGTCAAAGGCCCGCCCGGCCCGGCGGCCGAGGCCCTGGCCTATCTGCGCGCCGAGGCCCAGCGTGTCGGCGGCCTGCTGATTCCACCCCAGGCGTGAGCCCCGGTCCCGCCCTCGGCCGCGGGACCCGCTTTCACCCCTCACCGGCCCCGCCGGATTGAAAAAGTGCTTGCCAGCGGCATGGATATTTCATAGTATGGAATTGTTGCGTCGCATCAACCGTCCACCATGGCCCGCCTCCACAGCATTCCATCTCAGTCCTCCAGCTCTTTCGCCAACGGCGCCACGACGGCCGCAGGCGTCGAGCATCATGGTCCGATCACCATCCAGGTGCTGGATCGCGCGATGCGCATCCTCGACGTCCTGGCGTGCCAGTCCGACCCCGTCGCCCTCAAGGACCTGTCGGCCGCGACCGGCCTGCACGCCTCCACGACGCACCGCATCCTCAGCGACCTCGCCGCCGGGCGCTATGTCGAGCGCGTCGACAGCGGCCTGTACCGGCTGGGCATGCGCCTGCTCGAGCTCGGCTCGCTGGTCAAAGGGCGGCTGGACGTGCGCGCGGCGGCCATCGGCCCGATGCGCGAGCTGCACAAACAGACCGGCCAGACCGTCAACCTGTCCCTGCAGCAGGGCGACGAGATCGTCTACATCGAGCGCGCCTGGAGCGAGCGCTCCGGCATGCAGGTCGTGCGCGCCATCGGGGGGCGGGCGCCGCTGCACCTGACCTCGACCGGCAAGCTGTTCCTGTCCGTGTGGGATCAGCGCAATGTGCGCAGCTACGCCATGCGCACCGGCCTGGCCGGCACCACGCGCAACAGCATCACCCAGCTCGACTCGCTCGAGCGCGAGCTGGCGCTGGTGCGACGCCACGGCTATTCGCGCGACAACGAGGAACTCGAACTGGGCGTGCGCTGTATCGCCGCCGGGGTCTACGACGACACCGGGGCCTTGCTGGCCGGGCTGTCGCTCTCGGCGCCCGCCGAGCGCATGCGCGACGACTGGATCCCCGTCCTGCTCGGCACCGCCTCGCGGATTTCCGAGGCCCTGGGCTACGAAGCCGCCCACTGAATCCGCTTTTTTCCGTTTTTGTTGCACCGCAACAAATTTTTCTTGACATGACCTGTGATCAGCGTACAATTTCAATTGTGCAATGCAGCATAGAAGGCGCCGGGCACCTGCCTCGAGGACGACCTTCTTCACTTACAGGAGTCATCATGAGCGCAACCCCCCAAAACCTGCTGGCCGGCCAGAAAGCCGCCCTCGAAAACCTGCTGGCCATCCAAGGCACCTTCTTTAGCGGCTTTGAAAAGCTGGTCGACCTGAACCTCAAGGCCACCAAGGCCGTGTTCGAGGACGCCGCCGTCAAGTCCCAGGAAGCCATCGAGCTGAAGGACGCCCAGGAAGTCCTGGCCTTCACCTCTTCGCTGGTCCGTCCCGACCAGGCCGTGGCCTATAGCAAGCATGTCTACGAAATTCTGTCCGACGTGCAAGGCGACCTGAGCAAGCTGGCGGAAACCCAGTTCAGCGAAGGCCAAAAGCAGGTCTCCGACGCCATCGAGCAACTCTCGCGCAACGCCCCCACCGGCTCCGAAGGCGCCGTGGCCCTGCTGAAGTCCTCGCTGGCCACCGCGACCAACGCCTACGAGACGGTTGCCAAGGCTGCCCGCCAGGCCGCCGATGCCGCCGAGTCGAACATCAACGCCGCGACCAACGCGACGCTGAAGGCCGCCGCCGACGTCGCCCAGACGACCAAGGCCGCGCCCCGCGCCCGCCGCGCCGCCGCCAACTGATCGACCCCCGTCGATCGCCGGGCCGGGTTCCGTAGCCAGCCCCCGATCGATCGCAGCACCTTCCCCGAGGCCCAGGTCTCGGGGATTTTTTTTCCGGCCGGATCTGGTCCGGCCTGGTCCAGCCCGCGCTCAGGTGAGCGGCGCGCAGGTCTCGGACAGGGCTTGGGCGAACATCTTGATCAGTTCGCCGGCGTGGTGGCTCTTTTCGGGCGTGATTTCAGAGCGCAGATAGCTGATCGCCACCGCGGCATTGGGGTGTCCGCCGTGCGCCATGCGCACGGGGGCGCCGACGGACCACATGTGGTCGCGCGTTTCGCCATCATCGACCGAGTAGCCGCGCCGCCTGATGGATTCCATTTGACGCAGCAGGCCGTCCACATCGGCGACGCCGTTCTGCGTGAGCCTCGCCAAGGGGTGCACTTCATAGAAAGCGCGGATTTCCTCATCGCTCATGAGACTGAGCAGGGCCTTGCCCGTGGCCGTGCAGCAGGCCGGCAGGCGCATGCCGGCGCTGAAGGTGATGCCCAGCGCGAGCGGGCTGTTGCGACAGGCGATGTAGATCACGTCGGGGCCGTCCGCGAGGGCGAGGATCGCCGCCTCTTGGTTGTGCGGGATGCGGTGGTCCCAGATTGCATAGAACTCGGCCGGGAGCTCGGAATTCTGGTTCCTGGCGTTGGCCAGCTCGACGAGGCGCAAGCCGAGGCGGTAGGTGTTGTCCGGCCGCCGCTCGAGAAAACCGGCGTTCACGAGCTCGGCGAGCAGTCCGTGCGCCGAGCTTTTCGCGATGCCGAGCTCGTCGGCGATGTCGGTCATGTTCACGGGTCGCCCGGCCCGCGCCACGAAATCCAGGATGCTGAGCCCGCGCGTCAAGGCGGGCGCCAAAGCTCTTTTTCCCGGCGATTTTTTCTGAGCAAGCATATTTGTCATTGATTTCACTCATCGCCGCCTTCGGTGGCAGCGTCCAATTATCGCCCGGGCGGGTTTTCGCCGGGACGGGGTGGGGCCGTGCAATCCCCGCCACACCCATGACGCCGGGCTGGATAGCGGGAAAACCCTGATTCTGGCGGGGAAAGCGATTATGCCATAATTCATCAGGTCGAATCTAGTTCGATATATAGAAATCATGCAGTCAGCAGCCCAGCTCTCAGCTCGGGCGCAGGTCGCGGCACCTGGTGTGGGTTTTCGATGGGCGCAAAGGGGTGTCGCAGGCGCATCGCGTGAATGGGAGACTCGCGCGAAACCACGTGCCGCAATCTAGAGAGCTTTCAACCAAGCAAGGAGGAAGTCATGATTTTCAAAGCTACCGTCATATCGGCCGCCATTCTCATGGCCATGGCCAGCACCCCCGCACAGTCCAAGGACACCGTCAAGATCGCTTTTATCGGCCCGCTCTCGGGCGGCAACTCCGCCACCGGAATCGGCGGCCGGAATTCCGCTGAAACAGCGGTGCGCGTCAGAAATGAAAAAGGGGATTCCAAGTACAACTACGAGCTCGTCGCGCTGGATGACGAGTGCAAACCGAATGTCGGCGTCCAGGTCGCCACGCGCGTCGCCACCGACCGCAGCATCATCGCCGGCGTGACGCACTTTTGCTCCGCCGTGGCGATCGCCACGGTCGACGTCTATCACCGCTTTGGCTTCCCCGTCGTCATCTGGGGCGCGATCCTGCCGGAAATCACCTATGCCCATGATTACAAAGAGGTGCACCGCGTCAATGGCTCGATGCTGGACGAGACCGAGGTTGCGACCAACTCTCTGATCGACATGGGCTACAAAAAGTGGGTCGTGATACACGACACCACCGATTACGGCAATGTCCTCTACAAGATGTTCCAGGAAAAGGCCACCAAGCGGGGCGGCGAGATCGTCGCGTCGTTCGGCGTCGGCGCCAACCAGCAGGACTTCTCGGCCGAGCTGCTGCAGATCAAGGAAATGAAGCCCGATGTCGTGGTGTTCGCCGGCCTGACGCCCCTGGGGGTCAGGGTCCGCTCCCAGATGGAGCACTTTGGCGTGGAAACCCAGTTCGCCGCAGTCTCCGGGATCATGTCGACGTCCTATTTCGACGCGCTGGGCAAGACCGCCGAGGGCACCCTGTCCTTCCACAACGCCGCGCCCCTGACCTCGATGCCGGGCGGCAAGGCATTCCTCGAGAACTACAGCAAGGCCAAGTACAGCAATCCGCCCGAGCCCTATGGGCCGTACGCCTACGTGGCGGCGGACCTGATCATGAACGCCATCGAGCAGGTGGGTCCCGACCGGAAAAAGGTCCAGGCCGTCCTGAATCAGACGAAAAACTACCAGAGCATCGCCGGCCCCATCAATTTCGATGATCACCGGAACAACAGCGTCGCCTCGACCCGCTATGTCGCGCAGGATGGCGATTGGGTGCAATGGGAGAAAAGCGAATACGCGAGTGGCAAGCGCCAACTGAAAGGACGTTAATTTTTCGATTCAAGGAGTCCTTCCTCATGGGTACTCTCGTAGAGTTTGTTTTCTACGGCGCCGTGCTCGGGATCATGTATGCGTTGATCGCCGTCGGGTTCACCCTGTTTTTCGGGGTGCTCGACGTCATCAACTTCGCACATGGCGATGTCCTGACCTTGGGTGCATTTTCCGGGCTCGTCGCATACCTGGGGTTGGGCCTCCTCGGGATGGACCTGCCGCTCGCTTTGCAGCTCGTGGTGGTGATGTTCGCGGCATGCGTCATGACGGCGCTGGCCGGCGTGCTGATCGGCAAGGTGTTCGTCGTGCCGATGCGCGATGCGCCGGCCTTCAACATCCTGCTGATGACCTTGATGATCGGCACGGTGTTTCGCGAGGCGATCCGCCTGTTCTATCCGCATGGCGCCAATCCCAAGGCCTTCCCCGCACTCGTCCCCAAGACGGCCGTCGAGATCGGCGGGGCCTTCATCCGGCTCGACAGCATCGCCCTGCTGATCATGGGCCTGGTCGTGGTGTTCCTCACGAACTGGCTGATCGGCCACACCAAGTTCGGGCTGGCGATCCGCTCCGTCGCGCAGGATGCCGACACCGCGCAGGTGATGGGTATTCCCTTCAAGCGCACGGTGTTCGCCACCTTTGCCCTGGGGTCGATCCTCGCCGGCATCGCCGGGGTCATGCACGGCATCTATTACAGCGAGATCAACTTCAACTCGGGGCTGTTCCTGGGCCTGATCGGATTTTCGGCCGCCGTGGTCGGCGGTCTCGGCAGCATCTGGGGCGCCATCATCGGCGGCTTCACCTTTGCGGCCTTGCAGACGCTTTGGGTGGTCGTGTTCCCGGATGCCAGCGGTTACCGGGATGTGTTCTCGTTCGCCGTCATCATCCTCATCATGGCCCTCTTTCCTACCGGCATCATCGCCGAGCGATATAGTGAAAAGGTGTAAAGCATGAATGTGCTCCGTTTCTGGCCTTCCATCGCCATACTCGCCCTCGCGGCGGCCTGGACGCTCGGCCTCCTGCTGGCCGAGGACCAGTGGATGATCTGGTCGAGCCTCGCCGTCGCGGCGGTCGCGATATTCGCGATCGCGCGCACCCGGGCCGGCGCGGGCCTGGGTGCCGCCCTCAATGAATCGGGACCGTTCTTTGCGTTCCTGATCCCGGTCCTGATCGTTGCGATCGCGCTCGTCATCCACGACGGCCACTACCCGCTCATGATGCTGGCCTCGGTCCTGATCTACGGCCTGATCTGCATCGGCCTGACCATCCAGTTCGGCTATGCGGGGGTCATCAACTTTGCGGGGGCGGCGTTCTTTGGCATCGGCGGCTATACCGCCGCGGTGATCGGTGTGGGCGGGATGCCATCGCTGCTGGTCCTGCTGCTGGGCGGCGCCATGGCGGCGCTGATCGGCGGCTTCATCATCCTGCCGATCCTGCGCACGCGCGGCCACTATTCCGCGCTGATCACCATCGCCTTCGGGCTGCTGTTCCAGATCTTCCTCGAGGTCAACGAGACCCTGGGCGGGCCGCAAGGGCTGAAGGTCGACGGCGCGGTCGTCGCGGGCTGGTCGCTGCTCGACGGGATATCGATCGCCGGGTACGACGCATCGTTCTACTTCAATTACGTGCTGTTGACCGTCGTGATCTATACGGTCGCGTTCATCCTGGCGCGCAACCTTGAGAGAAGCTGGATCGGGATCAATCTCGACGCCGTGCGCGAGGACGACATCGGGGCCTCCGTGTTCGGAATCAATGTGACCGCCTGGCGCATCTTCGCCTTCATGGTCGGCAACTTCGTGATAGGGGTCGCGGGGGCGCTGTTCGCCATGATGCAGAACTTCATCGCGCCGTCCAACTTCTCGTTCTCCGATTCCCTCTTGATGTTGTCGATCATTGTCATCGGCGGCATCGGGAACCTCTGGGCCTTGCTGCCGGCGGCGATCATCGTGATCCTGGTGCCGGAAAAACTGCAAGAGATCGGGGAATACCGCGTCCTGATCTTCTCCATATTGGTGGCGCTCATCCTCCGCTTCCGCCCCGCCGGCCTGTTTCCCCGGCCGGTCCGCCAGTTCAAACGGGAGGTCGACCAATGACCATGCTATTTTCGGCGCATGACGTCACCGTCAAGTTCGGCGGACTGGTGGCGGTCGACGCGCTGTCGTTCGACGTCCCGGAAGGCACCATCACCGGCCTGATCGGGCCCAACGGCTCCGGCAAGACGACCTTCTTCAACGCCGTGACGGGGCTATGCCGGCTCGCCGCGGGCAGCATCACGATCGACGGCAAGGAAATATCCGGCCTGCTGTCGCGCCAGGTATACGGCGTGGGCATCACCCGCACGTTCCAGCGCTCGCGCTTGTGCCTGTCGCTGTCGGTCTTCGACAACATCATGATCGGCAGGCAGAACGGATTGTCCTTCGGCCTGCTCGACAACCTGGTGCGGCGCCGGCGTTTCAGGAATGATCTCGTGCGCCACCATGAGCGCGTCACGGACCTCCTGCAGACCTTCAGCCCGGGCCTGGCCCAGCGGGTTTTCGAGCCTTTGCACACCCTCAACATGATCGACCGCCGGCGAATCGAAGTCTGCCGGGCCTTGATCGCCGAACCCAAGCTGCTGCTGCTCGACGAGCCGTCCGCGGGCATGACGCCCGATGAAACGGAAGAGTTCATGGACGACATCCTCAAGGTCCGCGCGAACAACCCAAAGATGAGCATCATCATCATCGAGCACGAGATGGAGCTCATGCAGCGGGTGGCCGAGCACTGCATCGTGCTCAATCATGGCCGGAAAGTCAGCGAGGGCACCTTCGAGCACGTGGTCAGCGACCCGTGGGTTCAGGAAGCCTATCTGGGGGAAGCATGAGCGGGCACCTTGTCACCGAAAATATCTGCGCCGCCTATGGCAGCGCGCGCGTGCTGTCGGGCGTCTCCATCGAGGCGAAAGAGGGCGCCATCACTTGCATACTCGGGGCGAACGGCGCCGGCAAGACCTCTCTGATCCGGGCCATTCTCGGGCTCTTGCCGATCACCGAGGGCACGGTATCGCTCGACGGCGCGCCGATCGACCGGCTCGAGCCGCACAAGCGGATCGAACGAGGCATCGGCTGCGTGCCCGAGGGCCGCAAGCTCTTTCCCAAGATGACCGTCGAGGAAAACCTCCATGCCGGCGCGTTTCTCGTCAAAGAGCGCGCGCTCGTCGCCCAGCGGCTCGAGCGCGTCTATGAGGCCTTTCCGCGCCTGGCCGAGCGCAAGCGGCAGTTCGCCGGCACCATGTCGGGCGGCGAGCAGGCCATGGTGTCCATTGGCCGCGCGCTCATGAGCGAGCCCAAGATCCTGCTGATCGACGAGCCTTCGCTGGGCCTGTCGCCCGCGCTGGTCCGGGATTCGTTCGGCATCATCGGCGGCGTCAACAAGACCGGCGTCTCGATCCTGCTGGTCGAGCAGAACGTGCGCCAGACCCTGGCCATCGCCGATTACGGCTACGTGATCAGCCAGGGCAGGGTGGTTGCCCAGGGAACGGCCGACGCGCTCATGAACGACGAAAAAATGAAGGCCGCCTATTTCGGCCGGTCCCGTTAGCCGCGATTGCATTGCTTTAACCAACCTGTCTCGTTTCAGTACCAGACAACCATGATCCTAGGAGAAATCAGATGACCGACTCAATCAAACTCGTCAAGGTTCGACAGTTCCACCTCATTGAGCGCGAGACGCTGCGCGAGGCGGGCGAGGATGTCTCCGCCGTGACGCGCCACGTCGTCTCCGGTGTCGTATTCGAGAATCCCCTCGCGGGCAAGGGCGCCGCCTCGGCCGCCGATCTCGAGCGCATGGCGGAAATTTCCGTCGAACTCGGCACCGAGCTGAGCAAGCGGGCGCTCGCCAGGCTGGCCGACGTGGGCCGCCCCCGGGCGTATGGCAAGGGCGTCATCGTCGGCACCGACGGCGACGCCGAGCACGGCGCGGCCCTGATCCATCCGCGCATCGGCCTGGCCATGCGGCGCACGCTGGGCGCCGGGCCCGCGCTGATCCCTGGCAACGGCAAGGTCGCCGGGCCGGGCACGCCCATCGACATCATCTTTGGCGGCGCCGAAGACGCCTGGGACTACGACGCCATGGACGCCACCACCGTGTCCATCCCGGGCGCCCCCGGCCCCAGCGAGATCGCCTTGTTCGTCGCCTTTGGCACCGTGCGCGCGAATGCCCGCGTCAGGGGCGCCAGCGCCGACCAGGTCGCCAAGCTCGTTGCCGACATGCGGAGCGCGACGGCGTAAAAGGCTCGATGCCATCCCACTCCCCGAGGTGCAGTCCGGCCTCGGGGATTTTTATTTTTGGGTGATGAGGTGTTGGTGTGTTTGGGCAGTATGGGTCAGTCACCGTCAACGGAAACTGGCGTATTATCTTTGAGTTTGAAGACGGAAATGCCTATGTGCTGGATTATGAGGATTATCACTGATGAGCATGCACAATCCACCTCACCCCGGTGAATTTATCTCCGGCATCTACCTTGAACCCAACAATATCAGCGGGCGCGAGCTTGCTCAAGCACTTGGCGTAGCCGCTTCCACCCTCAGCCGAGTGCTCAATGGCACTTCTCGCGTTACACCTGAAATGGCTCTTCGTCTTTCCAAGGCACTTGGGCGCAGCCCGGAAAGCTGGCTGTCCATGCAGGATGCCCACGACTTGTGGCTTGCTCGCCAGAGCGTCAATTTGCAAGGCGTCGACAAACTCCGATTCGCCATGGCCTAGCACCCTTGATTTTCAACTCCTGAGGTGAAGGCCATCGCTAGCATCGTGGGTATTCATGTCTCGGATAAGTCACTGTGGTCGTATAACGACCCAGCCGACTCTGTCGCGACGAGTCGCGCTTGTGGCGCCTGCTTCGGGTCGAAAGTCGCTGCCGGTCATTGGCTCTGTGGATGTCAGACGTGAGTAGCGGCTTCGGGGTGCAGCTTGATACCGAGCATCGAACGTCTCGGTGGTGTGGATTGTTTTCATGAGGTGGGCTGTATAAAACAGCGTAAGCTCCCCCTCACAGTAGACGTCAGCCAGTAGAATTTCGGAGCCTCTGACGTCCTCCCAAAACATGGACAGCCCTAAGCTGAAGAATCCGACATGTTTCGGGTCGTGGTGATATGCCTGGCAA